>JAOTZB010000374.1 GCA_029861625.1 Acidimicrobiia bacterium | reverse complement strand
CTCCCACAGCTCCGAGGCCTCGGCGTTGGCGCCACCGTCCTTGATCTCGAGCTGGATCCGGGGTCCGGAGCCGGGCGGCAACGGCGCGAGGTTGGTGCCGAAGAACCAGAACCGGAAGCCCTCGAGCTCGGACCAGTCCTGCGGGTTCGTGTCGAAGGTCAGGTTGTGCACGACGCCGCCGAAGAACTCGATGTCGTAGTCGACCTGGAGTGTCTGGTTGGGGGCGAGGGCACCGGGGCGCGGCGCGGGCTCGGGAGCGGGAGTCAGGATCGGGTCGTCGCCCGGATTGCCGCCGAAGGTGAAGATGCCCTCGGGGAAACCGAACGGCACCGGATCCTCGAAGTCGTCGAGCACGATGCCGGGCGAGAAGACCTCGACGTCGTCCAGGAGGAACGTGCCGGGCCCGGCACCGATGGGCAGGTTGAACGCGTACCCGAACATGTCGGTGAGGTCGAGTGTGCCGTTGATCGGCCCACCGGTCGGCTGGAAGCTCGTGCGGAGCTGGAAGTCCTCGAAGGGGAAGGCGAGCTGACGCCAGCCGGTGAAATCGTCGACGAAGAAGACCTCCCACAGCTCCGACGCGGCAGGTCCGGCCCCGCCGTCTTTGATCTCGAACTGATAGGTGCTGCCGGAGTTCTCGCCGAAGAACCAGAACCGGGCCGCATCGAAGCCACTCCAGTCCTGGGCCGGCGTGATGTCGTGGACGATGCCGCCGAAGGAGAAGATGTTGTAGTCGACACGGAGCGCAGTGTTCGGGCCGGACGCGCCGGGGAGTGGCTCGGGTACCAGCGCGATCGCGGGGTTCTCGCCTCCGAACGTGAAGAAGCCGGGTGGGATGCCGCTCTCGAAGTCGTCGATGAGCAACGAGTCGAGCCCAGGCACCGGAGCAGCGTCGTTGTCGGCGATGGTGAGGACCGCCTCGCCACGCCCGGAGACGGTGGCGTTGGTGCCGGAGACGATGCTCAACAACACCGTCTCCGGGTTCTCGTCGGCCGAGTCGTCGGTGGTCGCCACGTCGAAGGTGACCGTGCTCGTGCCCGGCGGGAGCACAACCTCGGTGGCGACCGAGGTGTAGTCGGCGCCGGCTCGGGCGGTGCCGTCGGCCGTGGCGGCGACGGCGGCGATGTCGAGCGTCTGCGTGGCCCCCGTGCGGTTGCAGGTGCTCACCGTGATCGTCGCGAGGTCGCCCTCGGCGACGCCGTACTCGGCGGCATCGAAGCCGACGGTGAAGTCGGCCGCGGCGTCGCCGGACACTTCGTACTCGAACAGCGAGTAGCCGAACGGGGTGCCGCGGGCGGTGCCGAACATTCGCACGAAGCGACCGGTACCGCAGACGTTCAGGGCGTCTGTGCCGCCGTTGCCGGCGGTCTCGCTGAAGACCGACGTCCAGCTTGCGGCGTCGTCGGACACCTGGATCTCGTAGGCCGATCCGAATGCCGCCTCCCAGTCGAGGTGCACCTCGTCGACGAGGGTGGACGTGCCGAGGTCGACGTGGATCCATTGCGGGTCGCTGAACTGGCTGGCCCAGCGAGATGTCGAGTCGCCGTCGACCGCGTTCTCGGGCTCCAGGCCCGGGCCTTCGATGGATGACGCGGCGACCGGCTGGCCGAGCGCGAGGTTGTCGGCCGTCAGGTCGACGACGGCGACATCGTCGAAGTAGACGGTTTCGGGTCCGCCGAAGGGCAAGATGACTGCCCAGCCCCACATCTCGGTCAGGGTCAGTCCGTCGTTCGGCTCGCCGCCGGGCTGGAAGTCGGTGGCGCGGGTGAACGCCGAGAACGGGATCGTGACGTACCGCCAGCCGTCGACATCGTCGGTGAAGTTGACGTCGAAGCGCTCGGCCTGGGCGGCCGAGCCGCTGGTGCTGTTGTCGAAGATCTCGGCCTGGAACGAGAGACCGGAGCCGCTGCCGTTGAACCAGAACCCGAAGGCATCGGACCCACTCCAGTCCTGGGAGCCGGCGAGGCTGAAGTCGTCTCCGAAGCCGCCGAAGTCACCAACGGTGAAGTCGACGCGCAACACGTCGTTGTCGCCCGATTGGCCGGGGCGCGCGAGCGGGTCGGCCTCGGTCTTCGTTTCGACGCCGGCCGCGACCGAGCTGGCTCCGCCGTTGAAGGTGAACCAGCCTGCGGGGAGCCCGGTCTCGAAGTCGGCCAGAGTGTCCGAACCGACCGCGGCTTCGGCCACCGAGGCCGGCAGTTGCCCGAGCGAGACTGCGAGGAGCGCTATCGCCAGGACGGGCGCAAGGATCCGCTTCATTCTCTTCAACCTCCATCGACGAACGTCCGCAAGTGGGCGGAGGGCCGCCGAGACCAGGTCACCCCCGCCGCCCAGCGCGATGAACCTAACATGGCGTGTCGGTGTCAACCGGCCCTGGGCACGACGAGGCCTCTGGCGGATGCTCGGCTCGGGAACCGAGGAGGTGCCATGAAGGCGATCGGGTCGAAACCGTACGGCTCGGCCGATGTGCTCGAGCTCGACGACATCTCCGGGTCGGTCGTGGCGAAGCCTGCGAACGTGAAGTTCGATCAGGCCACAGCGGTACCGGCTGCCACGTCGACGGTTCTGCAGGTGAGCGCCCCCACGGGATTCGCTACGCTCCGGAGTCGATGGTGATCACGTGCACATCGAGGTGAGATGATGCGCGATGACCATGTCGTCGGTCTGGTCGCCAACCCGGCGTCGGCCCGGGACATCCGACGATTGGTCGCCCAGGGCGGGGCGGTAACGACCAACCAGAAGCTCAACCTGATATCCCGGCTGTTGACCGGCCTGGCGAGCACCGGAGTCGATCGAGTGGTGTCCATGACCGACCTCGGTGGGATCTCCGGTGGCCTGGCCCGGTTGGCCGCCGGGCCGGCCGGGGATCGATGGCCTCGGCTCGACTTCGTCGAGCTCCCCCTCACGAGGACCGAGGCCGACACGACTGCGGCGGTCGAATCGATGGTGCGGTCGGGCGTGCGGGCCATCGCGGTGCTCGGTGGCGACGGCACCAACCGGGTCGTGGCCGAGAGTTGCGGGGACACACCGATCGCATCGATCTCCACCGGCACCAACAATGCGTTCCCCAGAAGCCACGAGCCCACGGTGGTGGGCATCGCCACGGGGCTCATCGCGACTTCGATCGTGCCCCCCGACGCCGGCACCTACCGCAGCAAGATGCTGACCGTCGTGCACGGCGCGAGGCGGGAGCGGGCGCTGGTCGACGTGGCCGTCACCGATCACGACGTGGTGGCCTCCGGCTCGGTATGGGATCCTGGGCGGATCCACGAGCTCTTCCTGTGCTTCGCCGAACCCCACGCGATCGGCCTCTCGTCGATCGGCGCTCACGTGCGACCGGTCCGACGGGACGCCACCACCGGGCTCCACCTCCGTCTGGGTCGACCTGCGTTGGCAAGAGTGCACGCACCGATCGCGCCCGGGCTCGTTGTCGACGTCGCGATCTCGGCGGCCGACGATCTCCATCCCGGACAGGCCGTCGACGTCGAGCCACGATCCGGGGTGCTCGCCATCGACGGTGAGCGAGCCTTCCGGCTCGGGAAGCAGGACCGCGTCACCGTCACGCTCGA
>JAOTZB010000070.1 GCA_029861625.1 Acidimicrobiia bacterium | reverse complement strand
GAGTTCATGACGGTGCAGGCCACGGGAGCGATGGCCGCCGTTGTGGCCGACGTCGACCAGGTTCACGGCAGCGACCCGGAGCGGGCTCTGTTCACCCTGGCGCTCATGACCGGGGGCGTCATGTTGATCGCCGGCGTCCTGAAGCTCGGGTTCATCCTCCGCTTCGTCTCGAACGCTGTGATGGTCGGGTTCATCAGCGGTGTCGGAATCAACATCGTGCTCGGCCAGCTCGACGACTTCACGGGCTATGAGGCCGAGGGTGCGAACCGGCTTCTGCGGGCCTTGGACCTGCTCGTCAACCCACTCGAGATCGACCTGCGGACCATCACGGTCGGTGTCGTCACCATCGCGCTCATACTCACCCTCGAACGAACCCGGCTCGGCGCACTCAGTCTGGTCGTCGCCGTGGTCGGCGGGTCGGCGATCGTTTCCTTGTTCGACTGGGACGTGGCCCAGTTGAGCGACATCGTCTCGATCCCGAGCGGGCTCCCCGGTCCGCGCGCTCCACTGTTCAGCGCGATGCCGTCGCTGATCATCCCGGCGGTGTCGCTTGCCTTCGTGGGACTCGTCCAGGGTGCGGGCATCACGGCCAACTTCCCCAACCCCGACGGGACCTATCCCGATGCTTCCCGTGACTTCATGGGCCAGGGTGTGGGCAACCTGGTGGCCGGGACGTTCCAGGGCATGCCGGTCGGCGGCTCGATGTCGGCAACCTCGATCGTAACCTCGGCCGGGTCTCGGAGCCGCATGGCTCAGATCATCGCCGCCGGCGTGATGGCCATCATCATCGTCGTGTTCGGTTCCCTCGTCGACGAGACCGCGATGCCGGCTCTGGCCGGATTGCTGATCGTGGTCGGTGTTCGTACGGTCAAGCCGGCCGACATCCTCGCCGTGTGGAAGACCGGACAGATCCAGGCGGTGACGATGACGGTCACGCTGGCGTTGACGATCCTGATCCCTCTCCAGTTCGCGGTGCTCGTCGGTGTCGGGATGTCGACGCTGTTGTTCGTCATCCGTCAGTCCAACGATCTGGTCGTGAGGCGCATCCTCGTCGACGACCGGGGCTTCCAGGAGGTCGAGCCGCCGGCCGAGGTCGGGGCAGACGAGGTGCTCCTGATCCAGCCCTACGGCAGCCTCTTCTTCGCATCGGCTTCCGTGTTCGAGGGCAAGCTCCCGGCGGTCACCGCGGCCACCCGGAACTCGGTCGTCATCGTCCGGCTGCGCGGTCGTACCGATCTGGGTTCCACGTTGACCGAGACGCTTGGCCGCTACGCAGAGGCCTTGCGGGCGGCCGGCAGCAAGCTCGTGTTGATATCGGACAGCCAGCGCGTTCGCGCTCAGCTCGCCGTCACCGGGGTCAAGTCCTCGATCGGGTCCGGGAACCTCTACGAGTCCGACGAGTGGATCGGCGTCACCATGCGCCGCGCTCATGACGACGCCGTGGCCTGGGTGGCAGAACACACGACATGAGCCGATTGCCACGGCGCTCGAGGAGTAGGGCTCCACGACTGGCCAGTTCGGCAAGAACCACTTCGGCGACCGCGACGACTTCCTGCCATCCAACCACGGCTTCGACGAGTTCTTCGGCAACCTCTACCGACAGCAGCCGCCTCTGGTTGTGCTAGATGTCGACGCGCCAGTCGGTGAGCATGGCCCGGGCCGCTGCGAACTGATCCTCGAGCTCGGCTGCGTCGGCACCGCTACGGGTGATGACCGGGAGCGAGAGGACGAACGACAGCAGGATCGCCGCGTGGCGGTCGACCGAGCCGGCCGCGATCTCCCCGGCAGCCTCGGCCCGAGTGAGAGCAGCGCGTACGGCCGTACGGATCTCGTTGCGGAACTCCAGCGACATCTTGATGACGTCGTCGTCTCGTACCCCGAGCTCGGTCGACGTGTTGACGGCCAGACAGCCGAGGCGCCCACCCGCGCTGACCGCTTCTTCGCGCATCAGGTCGAGGAACGACTCGAGGTCGGCGAGCCCCCTCGTGCCGGTCGTGAGGAACTCAGTGATCATGTCGGTTCGCATCTCGACGTAGCGTTCGAGCGCCAGGGAGAACAGCTGCTCCTTGGATCCGAATGCGTTGTAGAGCGACGACTTGTTGAGCTGCGTCGCCTCGACGATGTCGGCCAACGACGCCGCTTCGAAGCCCTTCTCCCAGAACACCGCCATGACCCGTTCGAGCACCTCGTCGCGCTCGAACTCGCGCGGTCGACCACGCGGTCGAGTGGGAGTCGTGGGCGAGCTCATGCCCTGATCATAGCAGGAATCACGAATTCTGGAAAGGTCGGTCTAAAAAGGGTTGCAATTCGGGACCGCCCGGTCCATAGTCATCGTAACGCATTGGACCGACCGGTTCATAAATGTGAGACAGACCCGCAGAACCGTAGGAGAGGCACCGTGAGCACCGTCGTAGACCCCACAACCCAAGACATGGCGTCACCGCCGGTTCGCGACCCCCGCCGTTGGCTCGTGCTCGCGGTCATGTCGCTCGGCACCCTGATCGTGTTCCTCGATCTCACCGTCGTGAACACGGCCCTTCCCGCCATCTCCTTCGAGCTCGGGGCCTCCACCTCCGAGCTCCAGTGGGTGGTCGACTCCTACGTCCTGGCCCTCGCGGGACTGCTGATGCTGGCGGGCTCCATCGGGGACCGGTACGGACGCCGCCGATGGATGACCCTCGGCCTCGTCGTCTTCGGCCTCGGCTCGATCATCGGCGCAGTGGCCGGCGACATCTCCACACTCATCGCCGGCCGGGCCGTACAGGGCCTCGGCGCCGCCTTCGTCCTGCCCGCCACCCTGAGCATCGTCACCAACACGTTCGAACGCGACGAACGGGGCAAGGCGATTGCGATTTGGACCGCCGTCGGCGGCATGGGCATCGGCCTCGGGCCCGCGGTGGGCGGCTACCTCGTCGACCAGTGGGGCTGGTCGGCCGCCTTCTGGATCCACGTGCCGGTCATTGTGGTCGCGCTCATCGGCCAGGTCGTCGTCGCCGAATCCCGAGATCCCCGCCGCATCGGCCTCGACGTGCCCGGTGCCGTCACCGCCACTCTCGGTATCTCGAGCCTCGTCTTCGGCATCATCCAGGGAGCCGAGACCGGTTGGGGCTCGCCGCTCATCCTGGGCTCGTTCGCCGCCGCGGTTGCCTTCCTCATCGCGTTCGTGGCCATCGAGCGCCGGGTCGACTCCCCCATGCTGCCCCTTGGCTACTTCGCCAACCGCGACTTCACCGGATCGGTGCTGGTCATCGGCATCATGTTCTTCGCCGGGCCGGCCACGTTCTTCTTCCTGACCCAGTTCTTCCAGATCGTCCAGGGCCGTGACGCGTTCGAGGCCGGCCTGCTGATCTTGCCCAACGCCGGGGCCATCATCGTCGCCTCGGCCCTCGGTCCGCCCCTCGCCAACCGGTTCGGTCCGAAGCGGGTGGTCACGGGCTCGGTGATGATCATGGCGGTGGCCGCGGCACTGTTCACCCAGGTGAACGCCGACTGGTCGGCGCTCACCGAGATCTCGGTGATCATGCTCTTCGGGTTCGGCTTCGGGCTGGGGATGCCGGCGCTGACCGACTCGATCATGGCCTCGGTGCCTGTCGAGGACGCCGGTATCGGCTCGGCCGTCAACGACGTGAGCCGCGAGCTCGGCTCGGCCCTCGGCGTGGCGGTCATCGGTAGCTTCATCTCCAGCATCTACAAGGTCAACGTCGACGACCGCTTGGGCGGCCAGGTCGACGAGGGCGTCGTGGAGACCGCCAAGGAGGGCATCGGTGTGCTCGCCGCCAACGTCTCGAGCCTCGGCGAGTCCGGTCCGACTGCCGTCGCCGGCGCCAACCAGGCCTTCATCGATGCCATGAACTCCGGGTTCTGGCTCAGCACTGCCGTACTGGTTGCTGGTGCGGTCACCGCGGCCTGGCTGCTGCCCGACCGGCTCCGCTCCGACCAGGTGCTGCGCACGCACGTCGACGAGCCCTGGCCGACCCTCGAACTGATCGACGCCATCGACGCCATCGACGCCGGGATCAGTGGCCTGGAGCCGGAGCGAGTGCGCGTCGACGCCTGACCCCCCGAGGCACGAAGCGAGCTGCCTCGAAGTCCACACTCGGGAACGGCACGCATTGCTCCAGCGGTGATTGTCGGCCAGTCTGCACGCGAGGGTCCGGGCATCCCGAGGAGGTGGTGATCGTGGGCGAGGCGCAGGTGACCGTGCGGGCCCTGAGCGCGAGCTCCGGGCCCGCCGCGGTGGCGGTGATCAACACCGCCGCCGAGTGGTATGCAGAGTTCCTGCCCCCATCAGAGGTTCACGAGCAGGAGATGACCCTCGAAACCTGGGCGGACGAGGCCCGGCGGATGACATGGTACGGAGCGTTCGACGGCGTTGATCTGGTGGGAGTGATGGGCCTCGAGTACGCCGGCGACGCAGTTCTCCTTCGGCACGCGTACGTGCTGCCCGGACGTCAGCGGCAAGGTATCGCCGCGATCCTGCGCGACCGTCTCGAACGAGAGGTCAATGGTGTCGGCAGGATCATCGTGGGCACCTACGCCGCCAACTACAAGGCCCGGGCTGCCCTCGAGAAGGCCGGTTATCAACCATCCCCTGACCCCGGAGCCGTGCTCCGCCGCTACTACGACATACCCGAAGACCGGCTCCAGTCATCGGTCATCTACGAGAAGCACCTTGATCGCGACCAGTGACACCAGCGATGTGGGTCTTTCGACTCTGGTGCGATGCCCGCAACTCGTGGGCTCTGTAGGAATATCGAAATGATGAAATGCGATCCGTTGGGCGGCGCCGGGGGCGCCTTCGATTGACGGACGACGCTGATGGGGGGCCATGGGACGCGATCCGAGGCGCACCAGCTACGAGTCGGTCCGCGGCGCGCAGTTCTGCTCGGATGATCGCGTCCGGGCCGGCTGGCAGGGTCTCGCGCTCGTCGTCGCCGGCTGGTCCGGCGTCGGACTGGCGCATGCAGCCGCGTGGTTGTCCGGCGACCCAGCGAGCGCAGGGGCTGTCCTTTCGACGGCAGGCGTCGCGGTTGTCTCACTCGTCGCCATCGGAGGAGGCGCCGCAATCGCCGTCACCGCCGCGGTGTCACCAACGCGACATGTGTTCCACAGCCGACCCGCATTCCGGACCGCAGCGGTGTTGCTCGTCGTTGCAGCCGTCAACGTCGAATTGCTGATCGTCCGAGCACCGTTCGACGACATCTTGGGGCACGGGAAACCGCTGGCCGAGCTGATCGGTGACCTCACCTGCGTTGCTGCTTCGCTGATCTGTCTCGTCGCCGGAGGCGTCGCTTTGCGCGAGGCGTGGAAAGCGCGCCGCAACGAACGATCTTGGGGCCGGTCGCGGCAGGACCGGCGCGCCATCTAGCGGGTCAGTCGCCCGTGTCGCCCTCGCGCTGCATCCGCCACCGCGCCACCGTGGGAGCTGTCACGCCACCGGTGCCTTGCTGCGGCAGTCCATGCAACGGCGTTGAAGGAGATCCGCGATCGGACCGTCCTCGGGTGCAAGGAGCGCGGAGATCCGGTCGAGGGCAGGCTTGGGTGCGATCGTGGCGCCACAGGACTCGCAGCTGACGACCTCCGCGCTCATCAGCTCGACGCGCCCGGCGTGGAGTGCCGTCCAGTCAGTTCGGCGGTGCAGTTCGATGGCCCCACGCTCGAGCTCGGGACACCGGTCGGTGCACTGGCCGCACGCCACGCAGGCCGACGCCTCGAAGGTCACTGTCACCATCTCCGCCGTCTCGACGAACTGGAGAGCCTCGGTGGGGCACGACCGGGCGCACAACGTGCAGGCCGTGCATGTGCGCTCGTCGATCTGGATGATGCCCAGCGGAGAGGCTGCGGACTCGACAACGATCGCCGACGGCGATGGACTGATCGACGCGAAAGCCTCCACGATGTGCGGTGTCGCATTGAGCCCGAAGGGATCGGACAGCTCTACCGCGAGCAGCGGCACGAGCAGTTCTGATGCCGGCCCAACCGACACCCGCTCTGGCGACTCACCTGCCGCCGACAACAACTCACGACAGAAGTCGACGATGGCATGGATGATTTCGCCGTGGCCGAGCGGGCATCCGGTGTCGTGGCAAGGACTGGCCGCGACGTTCCCGGCTCCCATGAGCAGTGGTGCCAGGAGCCATGCCGGTGTGGCCATGCCGACACACGGCAAAGAGACCGGATACCAGCCGGGCGCGGCGGGGGCCGCGTCTCGGCCTCTGGAGCAGGTGAATACGATTCCCCTCGGCCCGGGCGGACCGATCGACGGATCGAGCAGGGTCGATATCTCGGCCTCTAGCTGACCGGGTGTCGTCGCCGGGTTGACCACCGCGCCTGTAGGGCACGCGGTCACGCATCGGCCACACGGCTCGCAGGCCACGCGGTCATAGGTCACCGCGCCGGCGCTCCAGGTGAGTGCCTGGCGGGGACAGACGTCGACGCATGCCCTGCAGCCCGAGGAGGCCGCGCATGTGCTTGGCTCGATCGTCGGCGCCGCGATGTACTCGTGGACTCGTCGGTGAATGAGATCGCGTCGGCTCACCTTGGCGGGAATCGAGATCTTGGAGTGCTCGGGCCGGGATCCGGCAAAGGCCGAGGCGCGGGCGGCCCTTGCGTTGAACACGAGGTCGAGGCGATCGGGGTCAGGGTCGACGCTCTCGAGGTCGACCACCTCGACGCCGAGTGGGTCGATTCCCGCGTGACGAGCCTCAGCTTGGACGACACCCAGCGAGACCTCGCTGAGGCACACCCCGAGCACGAGGCGATCGGCGCTCTCCGCGAGCTGCACGAGCTGTCCTGGCCGGCGGCACAGGTCCTCCACCACCGTGACCTCGGCGTCACCCACGATGGTCGGAGTGGGTGACGCCGTTCGTCCACAGAGCAACACCGAGGTGGTCATACCGACAGACCCGTCGGGTCGGCACGCTGCATGACATGTAGCAGCTCCCGGTCATGGTCGATGAAGGCAGCGATGGCTGCGACGACGGCTCGGTAGAGGCCCGGTGGGGCAAACTGTGAGGTCCGGGCTGCGAACGGCGGGATCCAGCGGCAGAGGTGGCGTTCGAGGAAGCCGCGCTGCGCGTCGATCGAGTTGGCGACCCTGTCGAGCTGGCCGCAATCGCGGCCCTCGGCCTCGTCGCGACACAGCACGGCCATCAGCTCGAGCTGAGGGGTGATCTGGTCGGCAGCGAGTCCCTGGCGCACGACCTCGATACCAGACCGGCGGAAGTCGCGTTCGAGGTCGGCAAGGACCAGGGCAGGCCCACCTTGCCTGGCGGACGCGAGGTAGAACGACTCGGTGGGCGGGCACAGCGCACCGTCGGTGCCGGCTTCGAACAAGCGGACCTGCATCGCCGCGAGGTCATCGAGCACGTGTGGGCCCCGGAGCTCGGCTCGGACCTCCCACCACGCGGGCGCGAAGGCGAACGCGTCGATCCCGCTGCGGCTCAGGAGCTCGGCAGCGGCCACCATCTCGTCGAGACGGCGTTGGTCAAGCGGGAGCATCGCCCCGGCGAAGAACCGGTACAGCGCTTGACGGAGGCGGGCGAGCTCGGCCCCCGCCGGTATCCAGATCACGGTTCCCCGGATTTGTCCTTGTCAGGTAGCAGCTCGTACACCACCGCGGACGCGAAGGTGAGGATCACGCCCAGGACGGTGAGCAGCGGCGCGTACTCGAGACGAGGGTTGCTGTTCCCGACCCGGTCGGAACCCCATGGAGCAGTCAGGAAGAAGTAGCTCACGACAATCAGACCCAGACCGGTGAGCAGGCACAGAAGAGTGAGAGTCCTACGACGCATCGGCCTCCACCTCCTCGGGGAGCTCGACGATGGGTATCAGCTTCATGAATACCGCGATGGCCAGAGCACCGAGGGCGATCAGGCCCAGAACCACTCCGTACTCGACCCAGGTGGGTGTGTACGAGCCGGTCTCGTAGGGGAGCAGCATCCCGTCGGTCTGTGAAGGCACGACGATGAGGAAACGTTTCCCGATCGCGGCGAGGTTCACGGCGATCCCGATCGCGACGAGCGTGCCGATATTCCACCGTTTGGTCAGGAGCTGGGTCAACAGGCCCGCCAACGAGACGACGAACAGGATCGTCGAACCCCAGAAGATCCATGCGTAGCGACCGGTGAGTATCGCGTCGGTCACGTCGGCTTCACGACCACCGGCCGCGTATGTGCTGGTCAAGAGCTCGGTCAACACGAAGTACAGGTAGGCAATGGTCAGCACGGCCAGGAACCGGCCGAGCCACGCGAACACATACTCGTCGAGGGTGTCCCGCTCGTCGCAGACCGACCTCACCACGGCGGCGAGGACGATCAACAACCCGATGCCCGACACCCCGGCGAGAACGACGAAGGCCGGCGCCTGCAGGGCGCTGAACCAACCCGGCCGACCGATCTGGAGACCGAACACGAAGCCGAGAGTGGAATGAGCCACGATGAGCATCGGCAAGATGGCGAGCGCCAGCCAGAAGGTCGCTCGTTCGTGACGGTCGCGCTCGGCGGGCGTGTCCGTGTACCCGGCGGCCACGAAGCTGTGCAACCCCTGGAGACGGGTCGATTCCCTGGCCATGATCGCGGCATCACGACGGCTCCCGAGGTAGAGGTAGACGAGGCTCGCGAAGAGATAGCCGGATATCACCAGGACGAACGTGCCGAAGAAGGGCGACTGCGGTCGCGCATACCGGAAGAGATTGACGATGCCCCGGAGCGGCTGACCAAGATCGGCGAGTATCGCGATCGAGGCGAGAACCAGGCTCACGACGGTCAACAGCTCGGCCATTCGGGCAAGCGGCCGCAGCGCCTGGAGGTTGAACAGCCGAATCAGCGCGGCGATCGTGATTCCGGCGAAGCTCACCCCGACGAAGTAGACGAGAAAGGCGACGTACAGGCCCCAGGGCGCGCCTCCCATCGTCCCGACATTGCGCAGGCCGGTCACGATCTCGCCCTCGGACTGCTGGTACATGAAGGCGTAGGTACCGAAACCGACGACCGCAAGTGCGATTGCCACGAACACGCCCCAGCCGCGGGTCAGGTGTCCGATGCCTTGCGGAAGCGTCGGCAGATCGACCTCCTCACGGGTCATGTCCGGCTGTGTGACGGCAGTAGTCATCTCTCCACCCCCGCGTGTACCAGTTCGATCTCGTGGACTTCGTCGCTCGGGGGTTGCCCGCCTACATAGACCACGCGCGGCTCGGTCCCGAGCTCGTCCAGCAGCCGGAAGTGGCCGTGCTCCCGAATGAACCGGCTGACCGGCGTTTCGGGGTCGTCGGTATTGCCGAAGCGGAGCGCCTGGACCGGGCACGTGACGACGCAGGCCGGCAGCTCACCTCGCTCGACGAGGTGAACGCAGAAGGTGCACTTCTCCATGACCCCCTTGTGGTGCCCACCGCCGGCCACCATACGCTGCTCGTCGCCGTGGGGTCGTGCCAGGTCGGGGTTGCTCCACGGAGGATTGGCGCCGCCGGTCACCGCCTGCAGGTCGGGGTCGTCCCATTCGCCGTAGTGCTGCTTCTCGGGCTTGCCCCAGTTGAAGTAGTTCACCCCGTAGGGGCACGCGAGCTCGCAGTAGCGGCAGCCGATGCAGCGATCGAAGTCGGTGAGGACGAGGCCGTCCTCACGCTTGTAGCGGGCACCGACAGGGCAGACCTTGACGCACGGAGCGTTGTCGCAGTGCTGGCAGGGTCGGGGGAGGTAGGTCTGCTGGGTATTCGGATACTCACCCTCCTCGAGGCGGAAGACGTACATCCAGAACACACCTTCGGTGGTGTTGTTCTCGATCTTGCAGGCTTCCATGCAGGCCCGGCATCCCTGGCACCGGTCGAGATCGACGACCATCGTGTACTTCGTCATCTGCCGTCACCTCCTCAGGTCCGCTCGACCTTCACCTTGACGTGGAACGACTGGTCGGCCGTGTTGGCCATGTAGCCCTCTCCCGTGGGGTAGATCTCGTTGGGGCTCGGCCCTCTGTCCCTCGATGTCGGGTGTGACCACAGCCCGAAATGGTGGGGCATCCCGACCGTGTCGGGCCGGATCCCCTCGGTGAACGCCAGGTTCGTCTTCACCCGTCGGCTCTCGCCCGTCACCGCGTTGTGCGACTCGACCCAGACCTCATCGCCGTCGTTCAGCCCCTTTGCGCGGGCTGTCGCCGGGTTGATGTCCAACCGCTGCTGAGGCGTCAGCTCGGCCAGCAGCGGAATGAACCCGGTCCTGGATTGTTTGTTCTCGACCTGGTGGTAGCTGATCAGGTAGAGGTCGTACTCGGACGGCGAACCCTCCATGGTGGGCGGACGCCAGGTCGGCAACGCTGTGTAGTCGCGCCAGTAGATCTCGTCGGCTCCCTTGGCCTGCATCTGCCGTTGGGCGTCGAGCAGGCTCTCACCGTAGAGGCGATGGACGACACCGCCGAAGGGCGGGTCGGCTGCGTACCCGAAACGCTTGGTCGGATCGATCCGGCCCTCTACGAGAACGCCGTTGTTCTCGAAGTACTCGATGCCCTCATCGAGCCCCTGCGCCCTCGACCAGCGATCGAAGATCTCGCGCACGGTCGGCTTCTCGTCGAGCGGGAGCGCGAAGGGCTCCTCCAGCCCGAGGGCGGCGTTGACTTCGGCCAGGTACCCTTCCTCGCCGAACAAGACGCCCATCGCTTCGGTCAGATCGAGGTAGATGTCGATCTCGCCCCTGGACTCGAAGAGCGGCTCCATCGGCGGCAGCCGCAACGTCGTCGCATCGATGTACTGGTCGGTGGCCGAGATCGGACCCTCGTACTTCTCGATCGTCGCGGCCGGGAGGACCACATCGGCGAAGTAGTCGGCGGTCTCGTTGAGCCAAGGACTGATGACCGTCACGAACTCGAACTTCTTGTAGGACTCGATGATCTCGGGTTGACCCGGGAACGAACCCAGGGGATTCACCATGTGCAGGATCGCGACCTCGGGGACCTCCTCGACCCCGTAACGCTCCGGGTCGAGCATCACCTTGGCCAACATCCCGGGGAATCCGGTGTTGATGGGGAAGTACTTGCTGTTCTTGAGCAAGAAGTCGTACGGCGGATCCTCGACCGTGAATTGCTCGAAGGCCTCGTAGTTCTTGTCGATCTTCCAGGTGAAGTCGGAGAACGTGCCGCCCGCAGCTCCCACGGCGCCGACGAGCATGTTGATCATCGTCATCGCCCGCAGGGCCTGGAAGCCGAGCTCCTGCTGGGCCATGTGGTAGGCCATGATCCCGACCGGCCGGTACGGGACCTCGACACCGTCGATGACCTTGGTCGAGCCGATCGAGGCGTTCTCGCCGAACTCGCGCACGATGCTGCGGATCTGGGCGGCGGGGATGCCGCAGATGTCCGCGGCCCACTCGGGGGTCGACGGAGCCACGTGCTCCTTGAACACGGTGAAGCCGGTGGTGTAGGTCGTGCCCTCGACCTCGAATGTGCCCTCCAGGGCGGGTTCGCTCGCTTCGCCGGCCGGTACGGCCGTGTCGCTCGCGCTGTCCCAGACCTGAGGTAGGTCATCGACGCGCAGGAACATGCCGTCGTCGCCGACGAGGTACGGAGCGTTCGTGTAGGTCGTGAGGTAGTCGACATCGACGACGCCGTTCTCGATCAGGCCATTGCACATCGCCAACGCGAGTGCGAGGTCGGTCCCGGGTCGGATGGGGAGCCACGTGTCGGCGAATGGTCCGGCACTGCGGAGGCGGGGGTCGATGTGGGTGATCTGCAAGCCGCGATCACGGGCGGCCACCATCTGACGGGGCCAGGTGAGCCAGCAGAACTTGTTTCCGCCGGCGTTGGTGATGTTCCAGCCCCACCCGAGCAGGTAGCGGGTCTCCTCGAAGTCGGGGTGTTGCACCCCGTGCAGACCGATCGTGTACTCGAGTGCTCGATAGCCGGCGTCGGAGCAGTAGGCGCCATGGCCGAGCTTGCTCGAGTCGATGGCCTTCACGAAGGCGTCGTCGTAGAACTTCTTCGCCTTGCTACGACCCTTCTGCCACAAGACCAGCTTGGGGTCGCGCTCGCGCACCTCGTTCACCCGCTCGGCGACCATCGCCAGGGCCTCGGACCATGTGGCCGTCCGCCACTCGCCCCTCTCGCCCTTCCCGTTGGTGCGTACGAGTGGCGTCTTGAGCCGATTCGGGTCGTAGATCGACACGATCTGCGCCTGACCCTTCGGACAGAGGGTGCCCACGTTCCTGGGATTCGCAGGGTCGCCGTCGAACTTCACGACCCGGCCGTCCACGCGTCGAGCGAGCATTCCGCAATCCTGCTTGCCGATCCAACACGTCGTGGGGACGACATCCTCGATCACGGGGCCCAGCGCAGTCTCCGACACTGACGCGAGCGTCTCGGAGCCTCCGAAGAGGAAATCGCGCCCCGCGACGACTCCGGTCGTCGCGGCCGCGCCTCCCACGAAACCTCGACGGGTCACGGTGTCCATGACCTACCCCCTCCCAGGGACAAGGAGTGTGTTGACGGAAATGCTTTCATCCGGCACGCTTGAGAAACAGAGCACAAAGCCCTTGACACGCCCGGAGAATGTTGCCCGCTGAGCGAGCAGGGGAAGGCGCGGTCTTGTCTCGCGCCGCGAACAGGGTCACTCAACATCGGGACAGCGCGTCTCGGCTCACGCCGACATGGAGGTCGGCGTGACCGGCGTACTCGATCGCCTCCTCGAACGTGCCGGACTGAGTCAGGGTGGCCCAGCCGACAATGCGCATGGGGTGCGATGGCAGTGACGGGAAGGTGTTGTTGTCCGGTGCCCATCCGTCGATGGCCTCGGCCAGCAGGGACCATCGGGCGACCGGATCGTCCCACTCGCCGCCGAGCACGTCCCTGTTCACGCAGTCGGCTTCGCCGATCGTGTCGAGCACGATTCCCGCCGGAGCTCCATCGGGGCCGGGGAGCAGCCCGTTCTGCACCTCGCCGGTGATCTCATCGTTGCCGTCGCGGTCGCCGTAGCCGAGCCCACCAGTACCGACGACCAGATTGGCGGCAGCTTCCGCGTGGGCTCTCGCCTCGTCGAGCGTCGATGAGCCGGCCCACGCATCGACCTCGGCTGCGATCTCTTCGAGTCGCTCGCTTGCGGTCGCAGAGCTCGTCGTGGACGTCGCGCTCGGGTCAGGGGCGACCACGGCGTCCTGTGTATCCGGCGCGACGTCATCGAGGCGAGGTGCGTCATCGGTGGTCGAGCCACAGCCGGAGACGACAAGGACAAGAATGAGTGCAAGTACCGGGTACCTCATGATCGTGAGTCTCGCAGT
>JAOTZB010000373.1 GCA_029861625.1 Acidimicrobiia bacterium | reverse complement strand
GTCGCAGCTCCTCGGGCGTCATGTCCTTCCGGAGATGCCGGGCGCGCTGGGTCGTGATCGATGGCCGTCTTCGTCGTCGCATTGCGCCACCGTGCCCGAGCCGCCCGCCACCTTCAAGCCCTCCGTCGCCGCGAAGACCCCCTCCGTCCCGAGCCTGTGGGCTCGGTCAACCGACCCGACATCTCCGGGGGAGCCGGCGAGCAGAAGTTCTCGACTGAGGTCCCGGCCCGGCACTGCGACGCTCGAGCTCACCGGAGACGCCCTCGTGCTCCGGGGGAACTTCCGCGGGCGGGAGCATTTGCGAATACCGCGCGGCGCGATCACCGACGTCGTGTCGCTCGCCCCCCAGCGGAACGTCGACGGTGCGGAGTCGTGGATGGCGGAGCTGGCTCGCTAGCGGCCCTGTTCAGCCGGCCACCACCTCGGCGAGTGTGAGACCGGCCACGACAAGGAACAGCCATCCGAGCGATCGGATGAGTGTTTCGCCTCGTACACGCTGCGCCACCAGGGGGCCGAACTGTCCGCCGATGATCACTCCGGGCACCGTGAAGATCACCACGGAGGCGACGGTCGAAATGTCGGAGCCGCCCTCTGTCACGAATGACACCAAGTGCGTAACGCTTGCCGCCAACGCGGTCACAGCCACCACCACGACGCTCGTAGCCACGGTCACCCGCGTCGGGATGCGGCATCGCATCACCAAGGCGTAGGAGTTGAGCTCGCCGAGGCCTGTCGAGATGAGCCCGACGAAGAGCCCTCCGACCCCGGCGAACCAGCGTCCTTCGTGTCGCCGGCAGAGCTGATACTCCAGCACCTCGCCGTCCCGAGTGACAAGCCTCCGCTCGACCGCAGGTTGAACCACGCCGTCGCCCCTGGCGATCGCTGCATCGGCTTCGTGATTGTCTCTGTGGCGGATGAATGCCACAGCTATGACGAGCAACCCGAAGCCGAGGACGGCCTTGAGGACGTTGGCGTCGATGAGCCCAGCTGTGATCGACCCGACTATCGCCGCAGGTACGGCGACAGCTGCCAGCAGCTGAGCCACCTTCCAGTCGATCGTGCGCGCTCTGGCGTGCGCCGTGACCCCCGATGCGAAACCGAACACCTCGGTGACCAGAGCCGCGCCGATCGCCACATTGGGCTCGAGCCCGAGGGCGAGAATGAACAGCGGAGAGAAGAACGTGGCACCGCCGATCCCGGCACCGTTCGCCAGCCAGGCGATGACGATCGAGATCGGAAACAGAAACCAGTACGTGACCTCCACGCCCGCACCGTACAAAAGCCGGCGCTGTCGGGCCTCACGCCGCCGGCTCAGTCGGTGACGCGGTCCATCAGCGCTTCGACGCCGAGATAGCGAGGAATTTCGGGACCCTCGTTGTAATGGCGGATGACGAGGCGATCGCCGTCGAGGCCGACTTCGATGCTCCACCGCCAATCGTCGTCTCCCGCGGAGTACGTAGTGGTCCCCTCGATGCGCCCACCCGCCGGCTTCGGGCCGCGCATGCTCATCACGAGCCCGGACGTGTGCCACGTGTCGAGCCAATCGACGACCGACTCATCCTGGGTCACGCCGATCAGCGCACACCCGTCGACGTGACCGTCCAACTCCGCCGTGTAGCGAAGGAGGCCAGCCTTCCCGCCGAAGAGAACTTCAACTGTCGCGTCGATCAGGCTCTCGCTGTGCAGCTTGTCGGGCTCGACCCATGTTCGCCACGTTCCGCGCCAGCGACCCGACAGCTCTCCGAGATCCATCCTCCAACCGCCCTTCGTTCCGGACGCCTGACTGTACGCGCTCGATGCCACCCGCTGCACACGGTGCGCCTCGGCCCATTCGCGGAAAGAGGGACCGGCCGGTGCCGGTCCCTCCCCTACCCAACCGCTTTGCGTCATCCTTCGACGATCACCTTTGCTCTCATCCAGGGGTGCGGCGTGCAGAAGTACTCGTACTCGCCCGCCTCGGTGAATGTGAAGGAGAACGCATCGCCCTCGTCCATGAAGCCCGAATCGAACGTGCCATCAACGCTGGTGACCGTGTGGATCTGTCCCGGGTCGTCGTTGGTCCAGCTGACGGTCGTTCCCACAGGGACGGTCAACACGTTGACCGAGTAGTCGGCCGGATCCTCGTTGTCGGCGAACTCGTCTGCAGCGTCGAGTGGCTGCGGCGAGAACGACGCAGGCAGGATCGAGACGCTCTCGCCGTCTACCGGCGCAGCGGCGGGCTCTTCGGGCTCCTCGGGCTCCGGCTCGGCGCCGGTCGCCTCGAAGATCTCGGTGTTCGCCTCGCCGTTGACGGCGACGATGCCGATGGCACCCTTGTCGAACGCCCGCGTCAGCGCATGATCGACCAGGATGATGTTGGACGGCACGTAGCCGACCAGGTCTACGACAACACCGCCGCCTGCAGGCACCAGCGTTGTCTGCGACCCTCGAATCGGCGTGGCGAGGAGTGCGCCCTCGGGCCACACGGCATCCCAGTGCGAGCCGATCGGGTGGAAGTTCGAGTCCAGGTTGAGACCGGCGTTCACGAAGAAGAACCGTGCCCGGTCGCCGACGTCGATCTGGAGTGCATTGTCACCTGCGATGGCGCCTTTGGCCCCGTTGAACACGACCATGGTCGGGTGCTCCTCGGTGAGGGCGGCACGGTCGAGGTCGACTACGCCGGCCTCGGTCGATGTCGTGTAGAACTCGCTCTGGACGACGTAGAACTCCTTGTCCGCGGCGGGCAACGGTGTCTCCGGATCAACGAGGATCCCGCCGTACATGCCCCGGGCGATGTGCGAGGGCACGTCGCCAGCCGCACAGTGGTACATGAAGATGCCCGGATAGAGCATTCGGGCCTCGATGACGGCTGTTTCGCCTGGTGCGACGAGCGTATCGGCTGCACCCCCACCCTGACCGGTCACTGCGTGCAGATCGATGTTGTGCGGTTGGGTGTTGCCTGCCGGGTTGGTGAGCGTGAACCGCAGGAGGTCACCGACCCTGGCCCGAATCATGGGCCCGGGCGTCCCGGACACCACCGAGCCGTCGTCGAGGTTCCGGTATCCCCACGTCTCGAACTCGACCCCGGTCTCGGGATCGATCGCCGTCAGGTTCTCGACGAGTTCGAACCGCACGTCGACGATCGCCTGCTCTGTGCGGGCGATTGGCGGGGGCACATTCGGGGCGTTCGTCACGTGGACCTCGGCCGCGGGGGCCGGGGCGAGCTCCGCCTTCGGGGTGAGGGTGGGCGTGACATCCATGTCAAAAGCAGGTGCAGCAACCGCAACCCCCGCCGCGACGCGCTCGTCGACGATGTCGACGACGCGGTCGTCGCTCACCGAGTCCCGGCTCGCTAGCGCGAACAGGGCCCCGATCCCGATCAGCGCAGCGAGCACCGCGACGGCTACGCCAACGACGGCGATGGAGCCGAGCGTGTAGTGCGGATGGGGCGGGGGCGGTCCTGCGGGTGCCTCGTTCGGTCGGCCCGGAGGTGTGTCCTGAGGTCGCTCGGCGAGTTGCGTCATTGTCTGGTACCTCCTGAGAAGCCGCTCACAGGGAGACGGCTGAGTTCCTTATCGATTGCGCCTTTGACTTGT
>JAOTZB010000372.1 GCA_029861625.1 Acidimicrobiia bacterium | reverse complement strand
ATCCTGGTGGTGGTCGCGGCGGGCAACCTCAATGGCGCCGCCACGGCCTGCGGATTCGCCGTACCGGGATCGGTGACGTTCCCCGGCACTGCCCGCGAGGCGCTCACCGTCGGGGCAGCCGCCGATCC
This sequence comes from Acidimicrobiia bacterium, assembly GCA_029861625.1. GTDB lineage: Bacteria > Actinomycetota > Acidimicrobiia > Acidimicrobiales > JAHEJN01 > JAOTZB01. The sequence goes on along the minus strand of JAOTZB010000372.1, from coordinate 3,449 downwards.
GCAGAGCGGTGGCTGGAACGTCGCCAGCTTCTCGGGCCGCGGTCCGACCATCGACGGACGCATCAAGCCGGATGTCGTGGCGCCGGGCATCAACGTCACCTCGGCCAAGGTCGGCGGCGGGTACACGTCGAAGAGCGGGACATCGATGGCGACACCGGTTGTCTCGGGACTCGCGTTGTTGCTCCACGACGCCCAGCCTGCGTCGACCGCCGATCAGCTCCGCTCGACGATCATCGGCTCGGCCGTCAACTGGCAGAATCTCACCGTGCCCAACAACACGTACGGCACCGGCCATGTCGACGCCAACGCGGCTCTCGCGCTGATCACTGCCGAGCCGCCGACCGTCACGCCGACGCTCGTGTTCTCGTACGGCAAGGTCGACGACATCGTCCTGATCGGCGACTGGGACGGCAACCAGTCCGACACCCCGGCGGTCCGGCGGGGCAACACCTACTACCTCAACAACTCGAATGCGGGCGGAAACGCCGACCGAGTGATCGGCTACGGCCGGGCATCCGACGAGGTCTTCGTGGGTGACTGGGACGGCGACGGCATCGACACCTTCGCCGTTCGGCGTGGCAACCGGTTCTTCGTGCGCAACTCGACCACGTCGGGTCCCGCCGACATCGTCTTCGGCTACGGTCGGGCCGGCGACGAAGTGCTCGTCGGCGACTGGGACGTCGACGGCGTCGACACCTTCGCCGTACGACGCGGCAACGTCATCCACGTGCGGAACGACTTCGTGTCGGGGCCGGCCCAGAACACGTTCGGTTACGGCAAGGCATCGGACCAACTGCTCGTCGGCGACTGGGACGGCGACGGCGTCGACACCTTCGGCGTGCGGCGCGGCCGTGCATTCCACCTTCGCAACTCGAACACCTCGGGGCCGGCCGATTTCGCGGCGACGCTCGGGAACGTCTCGGACACGCCGGTCGTCGGCGACTTCGACGCCGACGGCATCGACGAGTTCGGGGTTCGTTCGGGCAAGGTCATCTCCATCGTGCTCTGAGGCCGCCCGGACGCGCCCGGATAGAGTTGCGAGCTGCCACCGTGCATCTGCGCCATGAACCGACCTCTGCTCCTCCACTATCACCTCTTCAAGAACGCCGGAACCTCGGTCGAGGCGACGCTCGAGCGGAACTTCGGCCCGAACTGGGTCTCGTTCGACTCCCCGACTCCGGCCGGCTCGGTGTTCGCGTCCGATGTGGAACGGCTCCTGGTCGAGCACCCCGACATGTGCGCTCTCTCGTCGCATCAGCTCAAGCCGCCGCTGCCCGACATCGCCGGTGTCGACATCGTCCCCATCGTGTTCGTGCGCCATCCGCTCGACCGCATCCAGTCGATCTACGACTTCGACCGCCGGCGCGGTCCGGTCACGCCGGCCGCCGAGCTGGCGGCTGCGAACGACCTCGCCGGGTACGTACGCATCATGCTCGACCGGGACTCGACGCTCACCTGCAACTTCCAGGTCCGAGCCCTCTCCGACGCGTGGGACCCCGTGACCGGATTGCGAACCAACCGGGACGACGGTCACTCGCTCGTCCGGGCCAAATCGTTCGTCTCCGAGCTCCCGGCGGTCGGAGTCGTCGAGCATTTCGAAGGATCCTGGCGTCGCATCACGGCCGCGATCCGATCGCTGTTCCCATCGTTCGATCCGACCAGCGATCACACGAACGCCGATCCGAGTCGTGCCTCCGACATCGACACGCGCCTCGAACGACTCAGGCAGCGCATGGGCCATGAGCTCTACGACGAGCTGGCCGGTGTCAACGCGATGGACTTCGAGCTCTACCGGTTCGCGCTCGACCGGCACATGTCGCCGACCGAAGGCGTTCGATGAGGCTCCTCGTCGCCGGGATGCACCGCAGCGGCACGTCTGCGGTCGGGCGGCTGCTCAGCGAGCTCGGTGTCGCGACCGCCGCACCCGACGATCTGCTCGGCGCCGACGACCACAACCGGCTCGGCCACTACGAGATCAGCGACCTGACCGAGCTCAACGACGAACTGCTGGCCGCCATCGGGGCCCATTGGGCCGCCCCGCCGACCGCGGCGGCGTTCGACGCCCAGATCGAGCTCGCCGGCGGGCCCCTCGGTCGGCGGGCGGGTGAGCTGGTCGACGCGAAGCTGCCTCCCGACGATTGGTTCTGGAAGGACCCCCGCCTCTCCGTGCTGTTGCCGTTCTGGCGCGAGATCCTGCCCGAGGAGCCCGCCGTCATCTGGGTGCATCGCCACCCGGCCGCCGTCGCCAGGTCGCTCCAGAAGCGCAATCGTTTCGGCCTCGACATCGGGGCTGCCCTGTGGGAGCGGTACACCCAACTGCTCCGAGCCGGCAGCGCCGGACTGGCGACCCACATCGTCGGATTCGACGGTCTGATCGAGACACCTGACATCACCGCGTCGGCGCTCGAGGCGTTCGTCGTCGATGTCGGCCTCGACATCGCGCCGCGAGAATCACGCGACGCAGTCGTCGCCGGCGAACGCCATCATTCCGACGTCGTCATCGACCTGACCCCGGCCCAGGAGGAGCTCCTCGCCGAGATCTCGGCCCACATCGATCGACGCGTGCCGCTCGAGTGGGCATCGGCCGACGCCCGTCCCGAACCGACCGTCCCGATCTCGGCATCGGCGCCGCTGGTCATCGCCGCTGACGACGAGGTCGAACGCCTCTCGGTCGAGCTGGCCGAGTCGCGCCGCGACAGCCAGGCCCAGCTCGACCGCCTGCATGCCGAGCTCGAAGAAGCCCGCCGACTCGCACAGACCGACCTCGACCGCGTCAACACCGAGCTCGAAGAGACGCGCGAGTCCGCCCGGGCCGACCTCGATCGCGTCAACACCGAGCTCGAAGAAGCCCGCCGACTCGCACAGACCGACCTCGACCGCGTCAACACCGAGCTCGAAGAAGTCCGCCGACTGGCCCAGTCCGCCCTCGACCAGGGGGCACGCGAGCGCCTGGAGGCCACGGCGGCGATCGACGAGCTCCAGGTTGCGCTCGGACTGACCGAGAGCGAGCTCGGGCAGACCCAAGAACGTCTGAGCGTCACGACGACCGAGCTCGCTCACCTCACGGCGCTCCACGACGCCGAGATCGGCTCGAACACACATCAGCTCATCGCCGCATATCGCCGAGCCGTCGGCCGCGCCCTGCCGCCGGAGTCCCAGCGTCGCGAGGCATACGTCGGTGCAGTCGGTGGGGCCCGCCGACTCGTTCGCCGGGTCCGACCCGACCAACCCGCACACGACCCCGCTCCCGCCCCGGTCTCCCCCGCGCACCAGGGTGTCGTCCTCGAGCTGGCGGACGAACCCGACGTGTCCGTGGTCATCCCGGTCCACGGCAACGTCGACATCACCCGCCGCCTCCTGGAGTCGATCGCCGCGCACACGACCGGGGTCGCCTACGAGGCGATCATCGTCGACGACGAGTCACCGGACGAGATGCCCGATTTCCTCGA
>JAOTZB010000370.1 GCA_029861625.1 Acidimicrobiia bacterium | reverse complement strand
CGAGCGCGGACGTCGCCGACTGCGGTCAGGCGTGAACCGCCGGTATCCGCGCTGCCCATGGCGCCGCGTCCTCGAGCTGGCCGGCCAGTCGCAGGAGCAGGTCTTCGCGCCCATGGCGGGCGACGAAGTGCATGCCGATGGGCAGTCCGTCCGCGGACTCGGCGAGGGGCAACGAGATCGCCGGCTGGCCGGTGACGTTCTGCAGCGGTGTGAACGCTGCGAAATCGCCTGCTTGCAGCAAGCTCGCGAGTGCGTCGTCCTCGTCGGTCCGGATAGTGCCGAGTGGGACCGGGGGGCTGGCGACGGTCGGTGTGAGTAGAACGTCGAATCCCGAACGGAACCACTCGTCGACGGCCTGAGTGATCGACCACATCGCCATGTTGATGATCATCGTGTCGAGTCCAGTGACGCCTTGTCCGATCTCGGCCAGACCACGCGTCATGGGCTCGCACTCCGACGTGATGTCGCGCCCGAGCAGCAGACTCCAGTTCATGACCTGGGCGTAGCAGCCCAGCGCCCACGAGCGCACGAACGGCTCGACCAGGGACTCGTCGGCGATGGCGTCGGGATGGTCCTCGGACACCTCGTGGCCGACACCGGCGAGCAGCTCGATGGTGCGGGCGATCGCGGCGTCGACCTCGGGATGGGAGGAATCGGCGCGAGGGTCGCGACCGAGGACGCCGATTCGGAGCCGGCCCGGGTCCGCTCCGACCTCGGCGAGGTACGAGTCCGGCGCGGGCAGGGCGTGGATCGTCGATGCCGCGCTCGCGCCGTGGGTCGCGTCGAGAACCGCAGCGGTGTCACGAACCGTTCGCGTCACGCACAGGTCGATCACGATCGGACTGATCGTCGGGTCGAGAGCGGGACCGAGCGGCATACGACCACGGCTTGGCTTGAGCCCGACCAGCCCGCAACACGATGCCGGAATGCGGATCGACCCGCCACCATCGTTGGCGTGACCGATCGGCACGATGCCCGCCGCGACCGCCGCGGCCGAGCCCCCGCTCGATCCGCCGGTCGTGTGCCCGACGTTCCAGGGATTGTGGCTCGCTCCGTACGCGACGGGTTCGGTCGTCGGGACCAGACCGAGCTCGGGGGTGTTGGTCTTGCCGACGCTCACCAGTCCCGCGGCGAGAAACCGCGCGGCGAGGTCGCTGGTGACCGGGGCGACGAAGCCTGCCTCCTTCGCCGCGAGCACTCCCTCGTGGTACTCCTCGCCGGCGATCGTCAGGCCGAGATCCTTCATCACGATGGGAACCCCGCGCAGGGGCCCGTCGGGGAGATCGCCGTTCGCCCGGTCGAGCGCCTGATCCCCCGTCGGCCGGATCACCGCATTCAACCGGGGGTTGAGTTTCTCCATGCGAACGACTGCCGCCCCCACCAGCTCGGCGGGGGTGACGTCGCCGCGGCGGACCAGGTCGGCCTGGCCGACACCGTCGATGCCGGCAAGTTCGTCGTCGAAGCTCATGATCGCCACCCTACGCGCCGGCCCTACCGACCGAAATTGCGGTGTTGTAGCGCGCTACCCGCGCGCCAACACCGCAATTTCGGGACTGGTGGTCGGGCTGGGTGGATCTGCCCACTCAAGTCGGCGATGTCCGAGCCGATAGGCCCAGTGTGAAGTTGGGCATTCGAGGGCGTCTCCTGACGTGGCTCATCCTTGTCGTGTTGCCGATATCCGCGGCGAGCACGGTCGCGATCCGTGTCATCGACGAACGCCTGACAGAGCGTGTCGAAACGGACCTTGCCAGCGTGCGACGGCTCGAGGCGGCTCGTATCGACGCCCTGCTCGGCGAATACGAACGCGACGCCGAGAGTCTCGCGGCCGGTGAGCACGTACGTGACTTCGTCAGTGGAATCACGGCGACCCGACGCGGCACTGCGGTCGAGGGAACGATCGGCGGCGTCGACGGCTTCGCCGTCATCGATCCATCGGCTCGGAGGCCACTCACCGAGCTGGCAGATTCGCTCCAGAACAAGGCGGTGACGACGGGGTCCGACGTCCTCGAGCTGCGTATTGTCGGACCGGATGGGGCGGTCTACGGCGAGACCTCCGGATTCAGCTGGGAACCGTACGATGCGGCGGTCGTCGGTGAAGTCATCGAGTCGGGTGTACCCATGTTCGGGAATGCCTTCCGCGTCGATCCCGGTGATGAACGGGTTGGTCTGGTCGCCCCGATCTTCGATGGGGCCGAACAAGTGGTCGGCGCGCTCATTCTGGAGAAGCGCCTCGGACCGATCGTCGACCTGGTCGTCGAACACGAAGGGTTCGGTGACACGAGCGAGGCTCACATCGCCCAGCTCACCGCCGATGGCGACGCCGAGTTCATCACGCTGCTCCGTTTCGAGCGCGACGCCGCCTTCACCAAGACGGTTCCTGCCGAGAAGCACCTTCCGATCAACCAGTCGATGGCCGCGCCGGGCGGAACCGTCGTCCGCTCCCCTGACTATCGGGGCGTCGAATCGGTGCTGGCCATCGAGACCATCGAGCGGACGGGCTGGGGCCTGGTCGTCAAGATCGACGCCGACGAGGCGTTCGCCCCGATCGCGCAGACTCGACTGGTCATCGCCTCCGCCGGGATAGCGACGGCGATCATCGTCCTCCTCGGCTGGATCATGCTGTTGCATCCGATCAGCCGCCGACTTCGCCGCGCTGCTCTGGCCGCCGAGAAGGTCGCATCGAGAGAACATCGATCCCCGATCGGCGACCAGCGGAACGACGAGATCGGATCACTGGCTCGAACCATCGACCGGCTGGCGAGCGATCTCGACACGGACATCAAGATTCGTACCGATGTCGAGGCGCGACTCCGTCACGAGGCAAGTCACGACGCGCTCACTGGGCTCTACAACCGCCAGCACGCATCCTCGCTGCTCGACGAGCTGTTCTCGACCGCGAACGGATCGTCCGAGTCATCGGTCCTGTTCATCGACCTGGACGGGTTCAAGAGCATCAACGACACATACGGACATCCGGTCGGCGATGAAGTGCTCGTCGCCGCGGCCGGACGCCTGTCTGCTGCGATCGGCCCCGAAGCGGTGCTCGCCCGATGGGGTGGCGATGAGTTCGTCGTGGCCCTGCCCGAGACTGACGGTGCCGCGGCCCGAGCAGTCGCGAACCGTGTCGAACGATCATTCGACAGTCCAATCGGTACGAGTGCAGGCCGGCATGAAGTGCGTTGCAGCATCGGCCAGTCGACCTGGCGACCTGATCGTTCGATGACCGATTGCCTGCACGAGGCTGATGCCGCGATGTTCGCCCAGAAGCATCGCCGCAGCGGGATGCGTTCCGTGTCGCCAGCTGTCCTCCGCGCCGTCGAAGGAGCCCTGGCGAGAGATCAGCTCGAGGTCTGGTACCAACCTCTCGTCGCTCCTTCACCAGACGGGGAGACGCAGGTATTCGGAGCCGAAGCGCTCGTCCGACTCCGAAATGACGACGGAGAAGTCGTATTGCCGAACGACTTCCTCCCCGAGATCCAGGACTCCCCCCTCGGTGTTGCCGTCGATCGGCGGGTCATGGCGATCGGTCTGGCAACCTTGTCCCACTGGCAGCTACGCGACCTGGTCGACGAGTCCTTCGTCCTCAGCTTCAACGTCGGCG
>JAOTZB010000371.1 GCA_029861625.1 Acidimicrobiia bacterium | reverse complement strand
ACGTGCAGGCGCTCGGCCCGGTCGACCACGAACCGCTGGCTGGACACGGCCCGGTCGACCACGAACCGCTGACCAGACACGGCCCGGTCGACCACGAACCGCTGACCAGACACGGCCCGGTCGACCCGACGCGGCTGGCCGGACACGGCCCGGTCGACCCGACGCGGCTGGCTAGACACGGGCGGCCTGACGGTGCGGCGACGTGACGGGTGCCGGGCCGAGCGCCGCCGCGACGGTCGACGCACCGGAGAGGTTCAACCAGTCGTTGCGCATGTGGCCGGCGTGGCGACGTTCGATGCATCCCGTCACGAACTGCTCGACCCGTTGGGTCGTGAGCTCGTCGACCGGGCAGTGCTCCAGGCGGCTGTGGGGGGCGAGTCGGCGGGCCCGGATGTCCTGTTCGAGGCGGGGCGTGCGCCGCGGAACCAGGAGCGCCGGCACGTTCGACGCGAGCTCCTCGACCACCGTGTTGTAGCCGGCCATCGAGATGACACCCATCGCCGAGGCGATCAGGCTGCGCATCCGGTCGCTGGACTCGACGAGGTGGACCGACGGCAACCGCTCGGCCCGTACGAGCAGCTCGGCTCGGCGGCCCGCCGACAGCAACGGGCCCGTCACGACGATCGAGCGGACATCGGCCGACGCTCCGGACTCGACGGCGTCGAGGTAGCGACGCAACATGACCTGACCGTCGCCACCTCCTCCCGCGGTCACGAGCAGGAACGGTTCGTCGGTCATCGGATCCGGCATCGTGGGGGCGACGAAGCCGGTGTGGCTGACCCGGGCCGAGGTCCGGGTCGCGAGGTTGAGCTCGATCGCGGTCGTGCGAATCCGCGAATCGCCGTAGACGAAGATGTCGTCGTAGCGGTCGAGCCACGTCCACACGTCGTCGCGCTGCCATTCGGTGTCGACCCGCTGGGCGTCGTCCACGATGTCACGCATCCCCAGGACCAGTCGGGTCCGTCTCGATGCGGCGTCGAGCGACTCCAACAGCGGCACGAGCTCGCCGGCCATCCCGAGTGGGGCGTGATCCACCAGGATCACGTCGGGTTCGTAGCCGGCGGCCGCGGACTGCAACAGACCCGAGCGGAGCCGGACGAGGCGTTCCAGACCACACGCCAACCGGCGGGGCCGGTAGGCGCCGGCGGTGTCCTTGGTTGCCGTCGGCAACGTGAGGAGGTCGACGCGGTCCGGGAGCGCGAATGTCTGCGCCCAGGGAGAGCCGGTGACGACGAGGACATCGTTGTCGACGTCGGTCCCGACGATCGCCGACGCAAGGAGGCCCGAGCGACGGAAGTGCCCGAGGCCGTAGGTGTCGTGGCTGTACAGCAGGAAGCGGGTCACAGGAGGAGCTTCCCGGGGCACATCGGAAAACGTCGGTAGCCGAACCCGAAATCCACCCTAAACCGTCGCTGAGCCCGCGGACCGTCGACGATGCTCAGGACTTCAGCCGAGGTCGACGGGCGTCTTCAGTGCCGGCTCCGTCGCCCAGGGCGACGGGCCGCTCGGGCCCCGGAGCCGCCGAGTCAGGCTCGCTTTGCTCGCCTACCCGCGCGGCTCCTCAGTCGGGAGCCCGCCCGTGGGGTTCGGCCAGACGGAGCGGCGGGCCCGACAGCGAGCAGTGCGCGGCCGCGGGTCGAACCTCGTCGGTGAACGAATCGAGCGGGCGTCTGATCGTGATCCACGCGATCGCAGCGCCCACGACGGCGAGTCCGGCCGTGATCATGGCGGCCACTCGGAAGCCGTCCGTGAAGGCGACGGCGTCCTGGAAGTCGTCACCCTCGATGCCGGCGAGACCCGGGAGCAGAGCAATGGCGGAGAGCTGGGCGACCCTGGCGACGGCGTTGTTCGTTCCCGACGCGATTCCTGCGTGATGATCGTCGGCGGCGCCGAGCACCGTGGCGGTGAGCGGCGCAACGGTGGCCGCCAGCCCGAGGCTGAAGACGAGGATGGCCGGGAGGACAACGGTCACATACCCCGCGCCGGGCCCGATGCGGGTCATCATGACCATCGCGACGGCGATGACGATCGGGCCGGCGGTCATCGGGAGCCGGGGCCCGATCCTGGCTGCGAGGGCACCGAAACGCGACGACAACGCCAACATGACCAACGTGAGGGGCAGCGTCGCGGCACCGGCGCGGAGGGCGCTGTAGCCGAGGCTGGTCTGCAGCTGCACGACGAGCAGGAAGAAGAACCCGCCGAGGCCTGCATACACGGCGACGGTGACGAGATTGGCGCCGGTGAACTGTCGGGACGCGAAGATGTCGAGTGGCAGCATCGGGTGGGTCGACCGCTGCTCGACGAGCACGAATCCCACGAGCGCGGCGACGCCGAGCATGCCGCTCACGAGAACGGTGCCGGATCCGAGGCCGGCCTCGGGCAGCCGGATGAGGCTGTAGGTGGTCGCGCCCAGCCCGACCGCGATGAGTGCCGACCCGACCAGGTCGATCGGTTGCCCGAGGACAGTCGGGTCGATCGACTCCGGCACATGTCGAGAGGCGACGACCACCGTGACGACAGCCAGGGGCAGATTGACGAGAAAAACCCATCGCCAGTCGGCGACATCCACGAGCCAGCCGCCGACCAGTGGCCCGATGGCGGTCGCGATGCCACCGAGGCCCGACCAGGCTCCGACCGCGCGGCCGCGGTCGTCGGGGTGGAAGCTCGTCTGGATGATCGCGAGGCTTCCCGGCGTGAGCAGCGCCCCGCCGATGCCCTGGAGAATGCGGGCGACGATCAGCACCTCGATCGTCGGCGCGACGCCACACAGCAGTGACGCGGCTGCGAACCAGACGACGCCGTAGAGGAAGATCCGGCGACGGCCGAACCGGTCGCCCAGGGCGCCTCCGAGCAGGATCAGGCTGGACAGGCTGAGCAGGTAGCCGACCAGGATCCACTGGAGACCGGCGACACCGGCATCGAGATCGGCACCGATGGTCGGGAGCGCCACGTTCACCACGGAGGCATCCATGGCGACGACACCCGATCCCAGGACCGTTGCGAACAACAGCCGGCGCCCCGGCGCGCTCGCGAACCGGATCGCGCCGGTGCCGGCGGGTTCCTCGGACTGTCCGCTCGTGTCAGCCCGAGGGTCGGTCATCGGCGGATCCTTCCGGTTCGGTCGACGGATGCCCGCGCATCGTCGGCCTCGCTCGCCCGTACCGTATCGTTGCGCCATGAGCGACGGATCGGACCCCCGCCGCGACGTTGCGCCCCCCACCGACGGCAACCCGGTTGTCGCCCGGTTGTGGCGAGGTGGCCACGTCGAGTCGATCCACCGCGGCGCGTGGGTGGTGGTCGACACCGCCGGCAACGTGATCGACGGCAGGGGCGACCCGGAGCAGCCGATCTTCGCCCGCAGCTCGACCAAGAGCATCCAACTGCTCCCGCTCCTCGAGTCCGGCGCCGCCGCCACGCTCGGCGTGACCGACGACGAGATCGCCGTTTCGATCGCGTCGCACAACGGGGAGCCGATCCACGTCGACGCGGCCCGATCGCTGCTGGCTCGGGCCAGGTTGAGCGACGATCACCTCAGGTGCGGCCCGCAGCGCCCCGCCGGCGGAGGCGACGACAGCCCGGCCACCCGGATCACGAACAACTG
>JAOTZB010000369.1 GCA_029861625.1 Acidimicrobiia bacterium | reverse complement strand
AATGCCTCGCGTCGCCGTCATCGCGCAATTTAACCACCGGGGGGGTCGCGCTGACCAACGCCTAAGAGCGGATCAGCCCAGCCTTCCACACCTCCTAGGACGTCCAGTGCACGAGTTGAGGTGACAGGTGGGCTCTCATGCGGATTGTGCCCGACGGTGTGAGTCGAGCACCTCACGCGGGGTTCTGCCGCGCATGAACTCTCCATGGTTGGGTCGGGTGGTGTTGTAGCGGCCGATCCATCCCTGAAGCTGCCGGTCAAGCTCTTCGAGGCCGCCGAAACGCTGGCGGTGAAAGGCCGGTCGATAGAACTCCGAGCTACGTGAGCATTCGGGTGGGCGAGCGCACCAGCGAGGTGACCGGCTGGTAGAAGTCGGCGGATGGATGGTCTCCAGCAGCACCCGCAGGGCTCAGGCGGTGGTCCGCCCACTGGACCCGAACGGAATCACCCGGGCTTGAACACCATGAGCGCGACCATCACGACCAGCAGCCCGGCGTCGGTGCTGCCGATCAGCACGCCGCCCTGCGCGTGGGTGCGGAGTGTGGTGCTCGCCTGGTCAGCCCCTGCAGCTGCCTCGGCCGCAGCCGTGGTCCGCACGGCCCGGCTGCGGGGTCCGTGCAGGAGGACCCCGATGAGGGCCGATGCCACCCAGAACACGACGGCGCCCGCAATCCACGGCTCAGACCACGAATACGCGCCGTGCGAAAGATGCACCAACGCTCCGCCGGCGACCAGCAGGAGCAGTGACCCGGGTATGGCGACACGCCTGACCGTCACGTGGGCGAGTTGCCAGAGGGCGTGGATGACGGAAGGGTCGTCGCGCCGCCTGGCGAGCGCCTTTGCCGCGATCGACACGGTCACGCCTCCGGTGAGCAGCATGAGACCGGTCAGGTGCGCAAACCGTGCAAGCTCGTAGGCGTCCACGGCCGGGTCAGGTGCCTGCCGTCGCCGGCGTCGGGTCGGCGGTCTCGTACTCGGCGACCCGGGTGCACCATGGTTCGGCGGCAAATGGGTCGCCGGTGAGGCCATATGAGCGCGATCGTGACCCGCCGCACGTATCGTGCCAGTCGCATGACCTGCACGGTTCCGCGAGCCGATCGGGATCGCGAAGTGCACGCATGATGTCGGACGAGCGGTAGACATCGACGATGTCATCTTCACGCACGTTGCCAGCAGTGAGCGGAAGGAAACCACTGGGGTAGATATCGCCGTCATGGGCGATGAACACGAAGCCCTTCCCCGCATTCACGCGGTGCAGGTGGCCCTCATAGCCGTGTTCGCGCCGATACCGCCGGTAGTGCGGGGCCTCGGTCGCCTTGACGACGAAGTCGACGCGTCGCTCGATCGCATCGATGATGCCGAATGCACGCTCGCACTCCTCTGGTCCCAGCTCGGGCAGCAGCGCACCCCGACCGACCGGGATCAGAAACATGAGTTCCCACATGTCGGCGCCGAGCGACTCGGCGATGCGGGCGATCTCGTCGAGCTCGTCGACATTCGACGCGCAGACCAGCGTGTTGATCTGCACGTCGATGCCAAGCTCGCGCGCCTGCCGGATGCGCTCGACTGAGCGATCGAATGTCCCCGGGACCTGCCGCATGCCGTCGTGGCTCTCGGCCGTTGCGCCGTCGATGCTGAATGCCAGCTTCGCAACGCCTGCGGCACGAAGCGAGCGCATGCGGTCAACCGTTAAGCGCTCGGTGACGGCCGGGATGGTGCACATGCGCACACCGACCGAGGTGCCGTGTGCGATGAGGTCCTCCAGGTCGTCCCTGCGCAGCGGGTCGCCGCCACTCAGCACCATCACCGTCGTGCCCATGTCGGCCACACGTGAGATGAGGTCACATCCCTCCTGCGTGGTGAGCTCGTCGGGCGAGTGCCAGTCGCGGGCGTCGGCCCGACAGTGCCTGCAGGCGAGGCCACAGGCCTGGGTGGTCTCCCAGATCGCGAGCAGCGGGGTCCGGTCGAAGTCCAGGGCCGCGTGGGGTGCCGTGGGTCTGTCGATGGGAGTACTCACGCGCTCGCTCCTGTCGCGACTGTGGTGTCGGCTGCCCGCTCCGATTTGGTGAGCGGGCAGGATGGATCCTCTGCCCAGAGGTTGCCCGTGGCGTTGTTTGCGCGAGCGCGGAATCCTCCGCACAGCGACGCGTAGTTGCAGGCGCCGCACGCCCCTTCCAGTGGCCATTCGTCGCGTCGAAGCTCGGCGACCAGCGGGTCGAGCGACGCATCGCCATCAGGGTTCCAGATCTCGTTGAACGGCTGTTCGAGCACGTTGCCGATGGTGTGTGACAGCCAGAACTGGTTGGGATGCAGCATGCCGTCGTGGTCGATTTCGACGATGCGCCGACCGGTTCCGTCGCCCCCCTGGCTTCGCAGTCGATCGAGCACCTCATCAGCGATATCGGGCCGGTGTTCGAGGGCCCACTGGTGGATGACCGGGCCGTCACTCGGGTTGTCGACGGTGAGAATCTCGTAGGGGCGATCGGGTGCTTGTTCACACAGGTGTTCGATGATGCGCCGGCGGGTTGCATTGTCGATGTCGCCGAATCGCTTGCCGCGGCCGCTCGGCACGAGGTGGTAGAGGCAGAAGCGGTCGATGCCGACCTCCTCTGCCAAGTTGAGCACGGCGGGCAGGTCGTCAACGTTGGCGGCCGTCACGGTGAACCGCATACTGACGCGAAGGCCTGCCTCGCGGCAGAGTTCGATGCCACGTCTGGTGCGGTCGAATGCGCCCTCCTTCCGCCGTTGTGCGTCGTGGCGCTCGGCCATGCCGTCGACGGAGATGCCGACATACTCGACGCCGCTCTCACGCAGCTTGCGGGCATGCTCGGGGCGCGTGATGATCGTGCCGTTGGTTGAGATGACCGGATTGATCCCCTTGGATCGCGCGTACGCAGCGATGTCGTGGATGTCCTTGCGAATCAGCGGCTCGCCGCCGCTCAGCAACAGCACCGGTACACGGGCTTCGGCCAGATCGTCGATGACGCGCGCGATGTCGTCGAACGACGTTGCGACGGGGTCTCGTCCCAGCACTGCCGAGTAGTAGCAGTGTGCGCACTCGAGGTTGCACGACTCGGTGATGTTCCAGACGACGACGGGATGGTGGCCGTCATCATCGGCGAATCGGTGCCGAGTGACGGTGCGCTCCTCATCGCCACGCTGGCGTGACGGCGCCTCGCTCGAGCCGTAGCGGTAGCGGTCTGACGGCGAACGCCGCCCGGTGACAAGACGAGTGAGCCCGATCATGTAGGCATCCCTTCGCTACTCGTCGTGCGCAACAGATGCGGCATGCCCATGGTGGTGGCTCCCTTGGTGGCCTGCCAGATACGCGCCGCACTCGCGACGCGTTCACACACGCTACAAACGGCTCAACGATGCCGAATCAGGGTTTTCCCGACGATGGACCACAAGCAGCGCGGGGAGTACCTCGAGCCAGTCGCGCGCACGCTCCCCCTCCGGCTCGAGGAAGCCCCCGCTCGCGTAGACCTCGGTGGGTAGCGGGTCATCCACAGGCGGTAACGGAGGGGGTGGGATTCGAACCCACGGGGCGCCGAAGACGCCCGCCGGTTTTCAAGACCGGTGCATTCGTCCGCTCTGCCACCCCTCCATTAGCGG
>JAOTZB010000368.1 GCA_029861625.1 Acidimicrobiia bacterium | reverse complement strand
AGAGGTCTTCGGCCAGGTCGGCTTCGGGACGGGCGGCTGGGATTCCGACTTCCCCAACTCCATCCTCGAGATCTTCCGAGTCGTGATGAACGAGTTCGAGGAGGACCAGCTCCTGATCACGGGCGGCGCCGAGCGGTTGCCGCGACGGCTGTGGACCCATGAACCCGACTCGCTGGTGCACTGGCCACGCGGCACGTCGCTGTCGTCGTTGCACTCGGGCGCGCCCCGTCCCGGTGTGGCGAGCCTTCGCCGGGCGGGCCCCGACCAGATCGAGGTCGTCGATCGCCGCGGGAACGCCCGGCGCTACCGGGCCGTGCTGTCGACGACGCAGAGCTGGTTGCTCACCACTGGCATCGAGGTCGACGAGAGCCTCTTCTCGCACCCGGTGTGGATGGCGCTCGACCGCACCAGGTACATGCAGTCGTCGAAGACGTTCGTGATGGTCGACCGACCGTTCTGGCACGACATCGACACCGCCACCGGGCGGGCCCCGCTGAGCATGACCCTCACCGACCGGCACACCCGGGGCACCTATCTCTTCGACAACGGCCCCGATCGCCCCGGTGTGATCTGCCTGTCGTATGCATGGATGAGCGACGCTTTGAAGGTGTTGCCAATGTCGGCCGAGGAACGGGCCGAGCTGGCGCTCGACGCGTTGGCGAAGATCTATCCGGCGACCGATATCAACTCGCACGTCATCGGCGAGCCCATCACGGTGTCGTGGGAGGCCGACCCCGACTTCCTCGGGGCGTTCAAGGGCGCACTGCCCGGTCACTATCGCTACAACAACCGCATGTACTCCCACTTCGTACAGGCCGACATGGCGGCGCGACATCAGGGCATCTTTCTCGCGGGCGACGACGTTTCGTGGACACCGGGCTGGGCCGAGGGCGCCGTGCAGACCGCGCTGAACGCAGTGTGGGGGATCGTGACCCATCTCGGCGGATCGACCCCGGCTGCCAATCCCGGACCCGGCGACGCGTGGTCCCGGCTGGCGCCCCTGAGACTGCCCGAGTAGCACGACCGGCATGGATCTCGACGAGTACCTCTCCCGGGATGCGGTGGGTCTGGCCGCCATGGTCCGAGCCCGCGATATCACCGCCGACGAGATCCGGGCCGCCGCGACGGTCCGGCACCACCAGACCCGCGACACGATCAACGCCGTGGTCGAATGGTACGACGATCCGACACCCGTGCAGGCTGTCGACGGCCCGCTGGCCGGCGTGCCGTTCCTCCGGAAGGACTACGGCTCGGCCGAGGCGGGCCGCCTCGTCGAGATGGGCAGCCGCCTCGCGCACGGCATTCGGGCCGCCGAGACCGGCGTCTACATCCGTCGGCTCCAGGCCGCAGGCGTACAGATCCTCGGGCGCTCGGCGGTTCCGGAGTTCATCCAGCACGGGACCACCGAGAGCCGGGTTCACGGTGCGACCCGGAACCCCTTGAATCCCGAGCTCTCGGCAGGAGGATCATCTGGCGGTTCGGCGGCCGCCGTTGCCGCCGGTGTGGTGCCCGTCGCCCACGCCAGCGACTGTGCCGGCTCGATCCGCATCCCGGCCGCCGCATGCGGACTCATCGGTCTGAAGCCGGGGCGGCGTCGCGTGCCGTGGGAGGGTGGCGGCTGGGGCGGCATCGCCGAGGAGTTCGTCGTCACCCGCACGGTTCGCGACGCGGCCGCGTTCCTCGAGGTGTTGGCCGACGGGCCGATGGCGCCGGCCGAGACCGGCCCGCTGCGGATCGCCGTCTCGACCGATCATTGGGGTGGCGCGACAGTCGACCCCGAGGTCGACGCTGCGACACGAAAGACCATCGACACTCTCGAGGGTCTGGGCCATCGGCTCGAGTCGATCCCCGTCCCCCAGGATCGAGACGAGCTCAACGGCACGTGGCCGGCGTTGTTCAGCAGGTGGGTACGGCAAGACGTGCTGGCTGCGGCCGCGGCCACCGGCCGGCCGATCGACGGCAACATCGAGCCGCTGACCGAACGGATGCTCGAGGACGTCGAGCGTCTCACGGTCGACGACATAACGGCCGCGCAGGAGTCGCAGGGCCGGATCACCGACCGCCTGCGTCGGGCGATGGATGGCTACGACGTCTTGTTGACGCCGACGCTGGGTCGTGCGGCGCTCCCGCTCGGAGAGCTCGGCGGGGAGGGAGCGTCGGCATCGGAGTACTTCACGAAGAACGATGCGGCGATGCCCTACAACTACCTCTTCAACGTCGCCGGATGGCCGGCGATCTCGGTGCCGGCGGCGGTCGCCACGACCGGTGTCGGCATCGGCGTGCAGCTCGCCGCGTCGATCGGCAACGAGCCCACGCTGCTCGAGTTGGCCCGCCGACTGGAAGCGTCCCGCGATCAGGCGCGGTAGTCGACCCCGGGGAAGACACAGAGCATCTCGTACAACAGATTGGCGGCGGTGAGCGACGTGGCCCCGCTCGTGTCGTAGATCGGCGCGACCTCCACGAGATCACAGCCGACGATGTCGAGTCCCCGACACCCGCGGATGATCTCGAGCGCTTGCGCGGTGGTGAGCCCGCCGACCTCGGGGGTCCCGGTGCCGGGGGCATAGGCGGGGTCGAGCCCGTCGATGTCGAAGCTGAGGTAGACCGGACCGCCCGCGACCTGGTCGCGGACCTCGGCCATGAGGGGTGTGAGCGATCGGTGCCAGCACTCCTCGGCCTGGACGACGCGGAACCCCTGTTGGCGGGACCAGTCGAAGTCGTCGGCCGCGTAGCCCGTGCCCCGTACGCCGATCTGCACGACTCGGGTCGGGTCGAGGAGACCCTCCTCGGTGGCCCGCCGGAACGGTGTGCCGTGGGCGACCCGCTCGCCGAACATCGTGTCGTTGATGTCGGTGTGGGCATCGATGTGGACGAGACCGACCGGACCATGCACCTTGGTGACGGCCCGCAGGATCGGCAGCACGATCGTGTGGTCGCCACCCATCGAGGCTGTTGCCACGCCGGCCGCCATGAGCTCGTCGTACCGGGCTTCGATGCGGGTGATGCTGTCGGCCAGGTTGTAGGGATTGGTGGCGACATCGCCGATGTCGTCGATGCGCAGGCTGTCGAACGGAGCCGCCCGGGTCGCCATGTTGTAGGGCCGGAGCAACACCGACTCGTCGCGGATGCCCCTCGGCCCGAGTCGAGCACCGGGCCGGTTCGAGGTGCCGATGTCGAAGGGGACGCCACACACGGCAATGTCGAGCTCGGCCGGCGCGGTCGTTCCCGGCAGTCGCATGAAGGTCGCGATGCCACCGAACCGGGGCATCTCGTTGCCGCCGAGGGGTTGCGGGCTCACTGTCGGGCCTCGTCGACGAGCCAGCCGAAGAGGGGATCGCGAGGCCGTGAGCTCATCATCTCGGGATGCCACTGCACCGCGATCCAGCGGCGATCGACAGCCTCGATCGCCTCGATCACGCCGTCGGTGCTGGTGCCGGTGGCCCGGTATCCGACCCCGAGCCGGTCGATGGTCTGATGGTGCAGCGAGTTGACCTTGCGGGCGTCGCCGTAGAGCGTGCCGAGCACCGAGTCCGATCGGAACGTGATCGCGTGTACGGCGGTGTCGGCGTCGAGGTCGAAACGGGCGTGGTCCGGCACGTGCTGGCGGAGGGTGCCG
>JAOTZB010000002.1 GCA_029861625.1 Acidimicrobiia bacterium | reverse complement strand
CCACTTGTCCGCACCCATCACGACCAAGTCGAAGCCGTCGGCGATGTCGGCGATGAGCTGGACGTCCGTGACCGCGACCGCAGCCCACGAGAGGTGGCCGACGGACTCGCGCAGCACCCGCGCCCGTTCGTCGACGGTCGGCCCGCGCGCCCCGGTCTTCCCCAGCGCGACGGTCGACAGGGTGAAGACGAGCTCGTCGAGCCGGTGGTGCCTGACCGCAGCCCCGGCAATGGCCAAGTGGGCGATGGTGGGCGGGTTGAACGACCCGGGGTACACGCCGCGTCTCATGCCCGTGCCCGCTGTTCGACGTCGGTTCGCCCGATGAGCACCGCCGTGACCAGCACGCATCCTGTTGCCGTGAGGCCGACTGCTCCCATTCCGGACGACTCGTAGATCGACGGTCCGACCAGGCTGCCGAGAGCCCGGAACAACGTCGCCACGCCGAACACGACGCCGAGGGCCGCACCCCTGGCGCCGACCGCCAGCTCCGACGCGAGCGGGAGCATCGAGATGAACGACAGCTCGAAGCCCAGCACACCGACTGCGAGCAGCCCGATGGCCACCGTCGCCGAGCTCGTCGCCCCGAACAACGCGAACACGGGGGCCATCACGATGGTCCCCCACACGATGGAGGCCGTCTTCCCGATGCGATCGGTCACCGCTATCGCGAGTCCCGTGCCGATGAGCTCGCCGACTCCGAGCACGATTGCCGTCCGGCCCAGCCCGGTGACGCTGAGCCCGAAGTCGTCCTCGAGCCAGGTGCTGTAGGTGATGAGGACGAGCTGCATGCCGAGTGTGAGCGCGCCGATGGCGACGAGGAAGACGAGATGATCTCCGATCGCGAACCGTCCGCTCACTCGATCATGAGACCGATGAGATCCGTCGTGGTGCATCGCGGCCGCGATCGCTGCCGCCATGGCGAGGTTGGCGATGCCGAGAACGAGGAACGGCGCCTGCCACCCGCGCGCGTTGATCAACAGGCCCATCAACGGTGCACCGATCAGCAGCGAGCCCGCCCACGACAGCTCGGTCATGGCGGTGATCCGGCCGCGGCCCGCGTATGCGATGTTGTCGCCGAGCCACGCCGTCATGGCCGTGTCGAACCCGTTCTTCCCCGTGCCGATCGCGATGAGGGCGATGGCGAGGGACCAGATCCCGAAGTCGGCCGACGCGAGGAGACACATCAGCCCCATGGCCACGAGCGATCCGACCATCCACCAGCGCTGACTGCCCCGGTCGATCGCCCGCCCGATGACCGGCGCGCCGAGCCCGACGAGATCACGGATCGACAGGATCACACCCATCGTCCCGATCGATGTGCCCGCACCGCGGGCGATCGGGCCGAGGAAGGGATAGATGAAACGGAAGGCCAGGTTGGAGGTGAATCGCGCCGCCGTCTGGGTCGCGAGCGAGCGCTCGCGCGAACCATGCGGCGCGTCGGGGGTCGGGACGACGGTGCTCATTCCCCCTCGATGTTGCCCGGTCGAGCACGGTGAGGGCATACTTGTCGCCGTGACGACCCCGATCCGCCTCGTAGTGATCACGTAGCGCACGCCCGTTTCCCGCGTGTGCGCCGACCTCCCGAATCGGGAGGTCGCTTCAGTTTTCGAGCCGTTCCGACCACGCCCTGCGACCAAGGTGAGCCCAATGCACCCCAATCCGACATGACTACCAACGGTGGTGAAGCCCTGATGCGCGCCCTCGAGATGGAGGGTGTCGAGGTCATGTTCGGTCTTCCCGGTGGGGCCATCCTGCCGGTGTACGACCCTCTGCTCAACTCGTCGATCCGCCACATCCTGGTCCGGCACGAACAAGGCGCCGGCCACATGGCGGAGGGGTACGCCCATGCCACGGGTCGACCCGGGGTCTGCATGGTCACCAGTGGCCCGGCGGCGACCAACATCGTCACGCCGCTGTGTGATGCCTACATGGACTCGATCCCCATGGTCGCGATCACGGGCCAGGTTCCCTATGCGGCCATCGGCACCGATGCATTCCAGGAGTGCGACACCACCGGCATCACGATGGCCGTCACGAAACACAACTTCTTGGTCACGAAGGCTTCCGACATACCCCAGGTGATCCACGATGCGTTCCACATCGCGACGACCGGCCGGCCCGGGCCGGTGCTCGTCGACATCCCCAAGGACATCGTCGATCCGAACAATCCGAACTCGGCGCTGGAGTGGTACGAACCGACGGGTCACGATCTGCCCGGCTATCGCCTGCACCCCGACCCGGATCCCGAGCTCGTCGGCCGAGCGGCCGAGCTGATCCTCGCCTCGGAACGCCCCGTGATCTATGCCGGTGGCGGCATCTTGAAGGCCAGAGCGGCCGATGCATTGCGGGCGCTCGCGGAGCTGACCGACATCCACGTCGTCACGACGCTCATGTGCCGTGGCGGGTTCCCCGACGACCATCCTCTGGCGCTCGGCATGCCGGGCATGCACGGCACCTATACGGCGGTCACCGCCATGCAGGAGTCCGATCTGTTGATCGCGCTCGGCGCCCGATTCGACGATCGTGTCACGGGCAGGCTCGACGGCTTCGCGCCGGAGGCCAAGGTCATCCACGTCGACATCGACGCCGCCGAGCTCAACAAGGTCAGAACGGCCGACGTTGCCATCCAGGGCGACGCCCGCCTGGCCATCGAGGCGATCATAGAGTCGTTGAAGCTCGCCGGCGCACCCGATGCCCAGGCCGATCGCAAGGGCTGGAAGTCGACGGTGTCGGGATGGCTCGAGCGCTACCCGCTGACCTACGACGACCACCGACCGGGCGATCCGCTCAAGCCCCAACATGTGCTCGAGACGATCCGCGATCACAGCCCCGACGACACCATCGTCTGCTCCGGGGTCGGTCAGCACCAGATGTGGGCCAGTCAGTTCTGGAAGTTCAATCACCCCTACACGTGGATCAACTCCGGTGGGCTCGGAACCATGGGCTTCTCGGTGCCGGCTGCGATCGGCGCCAAGGTGGGCAAGCCCGATCGCACCGTGTGGTCGATCGACGGCGACGGCTGCTTCCAGATGACCGCTCAGGAGCTGGTTACGGCCTCGGTCGAGAAGATCCCGGTGAAGGTCGCCATCTTGAACAACTCGTATCTCGGCATGGTCCGCCAGTGGCAGGAGATGTTCTACGAGGAGCGCTACAGCGAGGTGCACCTCTCCAAGAACCTGCCCGACTACAAGGGCTGGGCCGAGGCGATGGGGTGTGTCGGCATCCGGGTCGACGACCCCGACGAGGTCGAGCCGGCGATCCAGAGGGCGAACGAGATCGACGACCGGCCGGTCGTCATCGACTTCCGCACCGATGCGACCGAGAAGGTCTTCCCGATGGTGCCGTCCGGTGCGACCAACAGCGATCTGATGGTCCATCCGTCCCAGGCCGAGGAGCGCGCCTGATGGCGGACGAAGAGGGCAACGCCCGCCGGCTGCACACGCTCGTCGTTCGAGTCGAGAACAAGGCGGGTGTCCTGGCGCGTGTCGCGGCGCTCTTCGCCCGGCGAGGCTTCAACATCGACTCGCTCGCGGTCGCCCCGATCGCCGACGATCACTTCAGCCGTATCACCATCGTCGTCGATGTCGAGTCGGCGCCGCTCGATCAGATCATCAAGCAGCTCGACAAGCTCGTGAACGTCGTCTCCATCCGTGAGTTGAGTCCCGACGAGCTGGTGGAACGCGAACTGATGATCATCACCGTGGCCGCAGGCGCCGACGCGGCCGCGCTCGCCGCCGAACACGGTGCGGTCGTCCTCGCCGAGTCCGGCCACCACACGATGTACTCCATCACCGGCCCGACCGCCGCGATCGAGTCGTTCGAGGACGCGTTGCTTCCCCACGGCATCGTCGAGCTCCAGCGCACCGGCAAGGTCGCGCTCGACCGACTCGACCTGGCCTGAACCAGGGTTGGCATCCCCTTCCGGGGCTGCGAGCCTGTCCCTACCCACCCCCGTCGATTCCGACCGAACCCGATCCGGAGAGCTCCGTGGCAAACGTCTACTACGAGAAGGATGCCGACCCATCCCTGCTGAACGGCCGCAAGGTCGCCATTCTGGGCTACGGCTCACAGGGCCACGCGCATGCGCTGAACCTGAAGGACTCGGGCGTCGACGTGCGGGTCGGGCTCCGCGACGGGTCGAGCTCGTGGGCGAAGGCCAGCGAAGCCGGTCTCGCGGTCGCCGGCCTCTCCGATGCCTGCGCACAAGCCGACGTCATCATGGTGCTCGCGCCCGACACCGAACAGGCCGCCATCTACGACGCCCACATCGCCCCGAACCTCGAGGACGGCGATGCGCTCTTCTTCGCCCACGGCTTCAACATCCGCTTCGACCTCATCGCGCCGCCTGCTGGCGTCGACGTGGCGATGGTCGCGCCGAAAGGGCCCGGCCATCTCGTGCGCCGCACGTACGAGGAGGGTGGTGGTGTGCCGTGTCTCATCGCGGTCGAGAACGACGCGACGGGAACCGCCAAGGGCCTCGCGCTCGCCTACGCCGACGCCATCGGCGGTGCTCGTGCCGGCGTCATCGAGACGACGTTCACCGAGGAGTGCGAGACCGACCTCTTCGGTGAGCAGGTGGTCCTGTGCGGTGGAATCACCGAGCTGGTCCGCAGCGGCTTCGACACCCTGGTAGACGCCGGGTACCAGCCCGAGATCGCCTACTTCGAGTGCCTCCACGAGCTCAAGCTCATCGTCGATCTCATGTACGAAGAGGGCATCTCCGGGATGCGGTACTCGGTGAGCGACACCGCTGAGTACGGCGATCTGAGCCGGGGCCCGCGTGTGATCGACGATCATGTCAAGGCCACGATGAAGACGATCCTCGGTGAGATCCAGTCGGGTGAGTTCGCGAGGGAGTGGGTGGCCGAGTCCACGTCGGGTCGCGAGAACTTCCATCGCCTCGAAGCCGAGGGTCGTGAGCACCGCATCGAGAAGGTCGGCGCCGAGCTGCGAGGCATGATGCCGTGGATCTCCGCCGGCAAGCAGAGCGTGCAGGATGTCAGCGGCGGCCAGGGCTGACTCAGGCCACCGCCGGCGCCTTCTCCTTGCCGGGTGGCCGCAGCCGAACCAGATGCTCGGCGACGGCTCCGAGCTGTGGTTCGACCACGAAGAACTCGCGGAGCGCCGCCGACGTCGAGTCGATGCGGGTGACCAGCGACGCGATGGTCTGGCCGAAGCTGTCGTCGTCGACGGAGGCGAGGGACTCGAGCTCACCCAGTCGTGACGGCTCGAGGCTGATCGCCCAGGCCAGGGCCGGCCAGCGATCGTTGAGCACCGCCCACTTGCCGATGTCGGAGGGGGAGACCTCGCCCGCCTCGAGGAGTCCGTTGCGCTGCGCGACATGGAGGAGGAAGCGGAGCCGGTTGACGAGGCGTTTGGCGCTTCGGGGGAGCGGCGTGATGTGGCCGGTCACGACCGCCTCGGCCTCACGGCGAGCCGGCGAGTCGACGGCCACCAGCTCGGCGGCGACATCGGCGATCGCCCGACGTATGACGCCGCGCTCGTCGGTGCTGATCTGCTCGTAGCCGAGCTCGTCGAGGATGGTCCGCTCCACCCGATCGGTGAATCGCATGGGATCGCGCCCGGCGGCCACGAGCGGGCCGATCTCGCGGTAGGCGATCTGCAGGGCCTTGTGCTGGACGGTCTGCTGGCGGATGTTGTCCCGACGGCGGGCGACGATCCCGATCACCAGGAGACCCCAGAACAGGATCAGCCCGCCGGTGGCGAGCCACCACGCCCAGCGCCAGCTCGTGCCGCTGAGCGCGTAGTCGAAGCTCCGGAACGTGGCCGACGCCAGGATGAGGAAGAAGGCGAGCGTGAAGAGTGCGAACGTCATCGTGTCGCTGCTGTCGGAGACGCGTTGCAGGCCACGACGGAGCCATCGGCCGAGCCGTGCGAACGGCTTGCGGTGACTGCCGTTCTGGGCTTCGGCGCGCCGGGCCTGGTCGGCATAGCTCACTGCGACTGTTCGAATGAGCTCGGGTGGCGGTGGCGGGAGGGTCACGGGGAACTGGACGAGCTTCTGCATGAAGACCGCGCCGAATCGACCGCCGCCGCGACCGTCGTGGGGCGCGTAGTCGTCGACGGTCGCGCCGTACTTGGCCTCGACCGCAGCCTCGACTGCGGCGAGGTCGGCCACGAACACGGTGATGACGCCGGGGTGATCGAGAAGCTGCGCTGCCACCTCGCAGACGTCGAGTGGTCGTGGCGGCGAGACGCGGTCGAGGTCGTCGACGAAGATGACGATCCGCTGACCCCGGCGCCCATGGCGGGTGACCTGATGAACGAGTCGGCCTATCTCGTCTCGAACTGCGGTCACCGCGCCGCGACCGGCATCGTCGGACGGGTCGCGGGCGTAGCTGGCCAGGGTCTTGGTGAGGGTGCTGACCTGACCCCAGACCCACAGGAATGCGCCGATCGCCACCGGAATGCCGGGAATCGCACCGATCGGGCCGATCTCGTCGCCCGGCACGCTGTCGAGCACACCCAGCCACCAGAGCACCGCGATGAGCCCGACCGCGGTTGCGGCCAGGCCTGCGAGCGCCAGCATGCGCCGAAGGAACCGCTGCTTCCCGCTGAGCATCCGGATCGGGATCGGGTTGGTGAGGCGAGCGAACACGCTGCGATGCGGGCCGAGCTGGCGCGCGGTCGAGCTCGCGAACGCAGAGCCGAGGTCGTCGGCGGAGTCGTTGGTCCACGCGTTGAACCAGATGCAGACCGGCACTGGCGAGTCGGTCCGACCCGAGCGTTCGCGCAGCTCGTGCTCGAGCAGCCGTGCGAGCGACGTCTTGCCCGCGCCCCAGGGCGCGCTGATCGACATGGTCAGCGGCGTGTCGGTGTCGGGGTCGAGCACGATCGCGGCGAGTGCTTCCGCGATCGGCTGATAACCGAGGAGATCGTCATCGGGGTGGCCGATCGGCCGGTCGGCCAGCAGCCTGAGGCTGGGCTCGCCCATCGACTCGGTCGCGGCGGTCCCGCGGGTGTCGTCGGCAGACTCGTGCTCTCGTTCGAAACGCTCGAACGCCTCCTTGGAGGATGCAGATCTCGTCATCTGCTCCGGCGGGGCAGACTTGGCAGCCTCCGGCAGGGGAACCTCGATTGGTGACTCGGTCATCGCAGCCCTCCCTGGGAGCGGCTCTGACTACAGATCGTCGCGCCCGCTCCCAGATACGTCGAGCCGCTGATCGGATTCCTGCCTGGCCCCGAGGTCACGGCGGCGCGATCATCGTCGGCGATGACACCCGACCCGTTCGCGCCCGCCGAGCTCGGCCCGATCACGCTGCGCAATCGCATCATCAAGGCAGCAACGTTCGAGGGAGTGGTTCCCGATGGGCTCGTCACCGACGAGTTGATCGACTACCACAGACGGGTCGTCGAGGGGGGTGTCGGCCTCAGCACGGTCGCGTACCTGGCCGTGTCGGCCGAGGGCCGCACCCACGCGGAATGCATCTGGCTGCGCGACGAGGCGGTGCCCGGACTGACCCGGCTTGCCGACGCGATACACGATCACGGTGCCGCCGCGTCGGCTCAGATCGGCCACGCCGGCCCGGTTGCGAACTCTCGGTCGAACGGCTCGCCGAGCATCGCTCCGAGCAAGCAGTTCAACCCGCTCGCGCTGCGCATGATCCGTGCCGCGACGACGACGGACCTCACGAGGGTCACCCGCGCCTACGAGCGAGGCGCTGCGATGATCGCGAAGTCGGGTTTCGATGCCATCGAGGTCCACCTCGGCCACAACTACCTGCTGAGCGCGTTCTTGAGTCGTCGGCTGAACAAACGAACCGACGGTTGGGGAGGCAGCATCGAGAGCCGCGCTCGCTTTCCCCGCCAGGTCGTGCGGGCGGTTCGCGCCGGCGCCGGCGCCGACGTCGCGGTCACGGTGAAGCTCAACATGGACGATGGTCTGCCCGGTGGCCTGAAGCTCGATGAGAGCATCGAAGTTGCGCAGATGCTCGAGGCCGATGGAGTCGTCGACGCGCTGGCTCTCACGGGTGGCAGTTCGTTCGGGAACCCGATGTATCTCTTCCGCGGCGACGCCCCTCGCGACGAGTTCGCGGCCACGCTGCCGGCCTGGGCCCGACTCGGCTTCAAGCTCGGTGGCGAGAAGCTCATGCCCGAGTACCCGTTCGAGGAGGCGTTCTTCCGACCCATGGCACTCGAGGTCATGGCGGCGGTCGACATACCGCTGATCCTGTTGGGGGGAATCAACCGGCGCGACACGATCGACCAGGCGATGCGCGACGGCTTCGCCTTCGTTGCCATGGCGCGGGCGCTGCTCCGCGAACCCGACCTCGTCCACAAGCTGCAGGCCGGCGACCAGGACGAGGGCCTCTGCATCCACTGCAACCGGTGCATGCCGACGATCTACTCGGGCACCCGCTGCGTGATCATCGACCCCGACCCGATCGTGGTGTCGACACCCTCGCGTTCTGGTCGCGTCTTGTGACGGTGGGGGTGACGTTCTGCGGCCAGTTCGGGGGGTTTTGGGGGGTGCGTCAGGGCATCCAGTTGCCTCGACCCTGGGGGGTGAGGTCGAGGAAGTGCCAGACGGGAGACAACAGATCGACCCCGCGCCAATGGTCGCCGCTGATGTGGGCGCCACCCGAGTAGGTCAGATGCGGGACACCATCGACGAGCGAGTACACGCTGAGGAACGGCCATTGGTTCCCCTCGTCGTCCTCACCCCCGATGTCGATCTTGAACGTGTTGTCGGCAGCACCGAACAGCCGGAGATGTGTCCAGCCCCGCTCGGCGGCAAGCGCCCTGAAGTCCTCGACCGGACCGGCCGAGACGAGGGCGAAGTCGACGTTCTCGGCCAGGTGGTGCGCGATCGCGTCCCAGCCGTCGGTCCACATCGAACACATCGGGCACGCGTCGGTCTGCTTCTTGCCGAGCATGAAGTGGTAGAGGATCAGCGGCCGGTCGGGTGCGGTGAACAGCTCGGAGAGGCGCACCGTGGCACCGTCACCGGCGTCGAACACATAGTCCTCCACAGCTGGGCCGGGAGGCAGCGCTCGTCGCATCTCGGCCACCCGTTCGCGTTGCAGCATGAGCTCGAGCTCGGCCGCTCGGAGCTCCTCGCGACTCGTCGCATAATCGGTCATGACTCCTCCGTTGGTGTCTCGGCGTCAGGGTCGCCACCGGCGCCGGCGATGCCGAGCCGATCGAGGAAGTAGGTCCAGCCTTCGAGGTGCTTGTCGTCCTCGACCGGCGGGAGGCCCGAGTGAACGAGCCGTACCGTCGTCCCACCGTCTCTCGCGGCGAGCTCGATGACGACATTCGTCGATCCGGGCGGGACCTGCTCGGATCCTTCCCACCCCCAGCTGAGGACGACGCGATTCGGTGGATCGACCTCGAGATAGCGGCCGGCGGCGGTCGCATCGTCGCCGAGCTTCACCCAGAACTCGCCGTCGGTTCGGGGGTCGAGCCGGGCCGAGGTCCCCATCCACCGGGTCATCTTGTCGGGGTCGACGAGGAACTCGAAGACGGCCTCCGGTGGCGCGGCGATGCTGATCTCGAGCTCGACGTCGCGGCCGATGGTTGCCTGCTGGTCACTCATGACTCTCCTCTTGTCGATGGGCCCTGCGGCTTGCGGACCGCTCCTTGCGCTGTTGCCACTGCTCGCGTTCCACTTCGAGCCTCAACCGGTCGAGACCGAGCGCCCAGAACCCGTCGAGCCAGTCACGGAGTCCGGTCAGACCTTCGGGCCGGGCCCGGTAGTAGCGGCGGGTACCTTCGGAACGGACGGTCACGAGCTCGGCCTCCTCGAGGACTCGCAGGTGCTGCGAGATGGCAGGGCGGCTGACGGGGAAGTTGTCGGCGATGTCGCCCACGGTACGTTCGTCGTCGCGCACGAGGCGCAAGATCTCGCGTCTGGTCGGTTCGGCCAGTGCTCGGGCTGCTGCGTCCATGGACAGCAGTGTAGCGAGATTGGTAAGCCTTTGCTAACGTAAGCTCGACCTTACCGAATCACACCCTTCAAGAGCGGCCCGGCAGGATCGGGCCGACGAGAACAGAGGAGCCCAGATGTCCGCAGAGATACTCGACACCGTCGATGAGATCTTCGCCAATGCAAACCGACTCGTCGCCGGTGTGGCCGACGGCCAGTGGCACGATCAGACCCCCTGCTCCGAGTGGGACGTGCGTCAGCTCGTGAACCACACGACGGGTACCACGAAGTTCTTCGCCGCCATCGCGGCGCGATCGGAGGCGTCGGGCGACCCCGATGCCGACCACCTGGGCGACGATCCGGCCGCTGCATTTGCCGCTGCGTCCGAGGCGACCGCAGCGGCGTGGCGGGTGGACGGTGCGCTCGACGGCATGGTGAGCCAGCCCCTCGAGATGCCGGCCTCGGCGGCAATCGGCATCCTGGTTCTCGATGTGGGGACCCACTGTTGGGACATCGCCGAGGCAACCGGCCAGGACCACGGGTTGTCCGACTCCGCCATCGCCACCATCGATGCCTGCAGCCGCCAGATCGTCTCCGACGAGATTCGCAGCCGAGGCGGCTTCGGCGACGTGCTCGAGCCCAGTTCCGACGATGCGCTCACGACGATGTTGGCCTTCCTCGGTCGGCGCGCATGACACCAGCACGGCCTGGCATGACGCAGCCGAGATGATCGAGATCCGCGCCCACGTCGAGATCGAACGCCCGGCCGGGGAGGTGTTCACCTTCCTGGCCGACATGGCGAACAACCCGACCTGGCAGAAGGGCATGCAGGAGTGTCGCTGGACCAGTGACCCGCCGTTGCGACTCGGGTCGACCTACGACCAGGTCGCCCGGTTCCTCGGCAAGGAGATCGTCTCGAGCTTCGAGGTGACCGAGTACGAAGAGGGTCGCCTCATCCGCATCGAGTCGACGGCGGGCCCGATGACGCTCGACATCACCCGGTCGGTCGATGCCGGCAGTGCTGGTCGGTCGACGGTGTCGGCAATCGTGCGTGGCGACTCGAGCGGCGTGTACCGGCTGGCCGATCCGATCATGCGGCTACTGGTCGGTCGGAGCGTGCGGGCCGACTACCGGCGCCTCAAGGCTCATCTCGAGTCGTAGGCGGGGCGACCGCCCATCTTGCGGGCGTCCTACGGCGCTGCGCCATACTGGTGCGACAGTGTGATCGACGACGGCGGCATCGGATGAGTGACACCTCACAGGACGACGGGTGGTGGCAGGCCAACAACGGCAAGTGGTATCCCCCCGAGTCCCACCCCGATCACGTCGCTTCCGAGGCGGTGGCTCCCGACCGGTCCGGACGGGGCTCCGAGCAGCCTGGATCCGAGCGTGCTGTTCGCGGCCAGACCGTGCCGCCCGTGCCGCCGGTGCCGCCCGAGCGCGCTGTTCCCGTGCCGCCGGTGCCGCCCAGGTCGGCGCCGCGGTCGTCGGATCCCGTCGGGTCCTTGCCGGGGCGCGCCGATGACGAGTGGTGGATGACACCGCCTGCCGGATCGGGCTCGACCGCCCCGAGGAGTCCCGCCGGTACTGGTGCGACGTCGAGCTCTGCGACCGCGGCCTGGATCGTCGTCGTCGTCATCCTCGTGGCACTGCTCGCAGGGCTCACGGTCGCGGTCATCGCTGTCATTCGCGCGACCGAGGACACCGGTGCGAGCGGCCCGGTCGCACCGGTCGTACTCGACGTTTCGGCCGCGATGGGGTGATCTCGTCTCCCGACGCTCCGGCCGCGATGGGGTGATCTCGTCTCCCGACGCTCCGGCCGCGATGGCGTGATCTCGGTCGGTCCGTGATGGCGGTCAGCGCGTGGTCGATGCCCGTCGACGAAGCGGCGGCACCGTCCGCGGTGGCTGTTTGCGAGGCGGGAGCTCCGCGATCAGCTCGGCGGTCGCCGTGGTGATGAGTGCGACCGCGCGTTCGAATGGGTCCTCGGTCGCAGCCGACACCTTCTGGACGCCGCTCACCTTCCGCACGTACTGACGGGCCGCCGCCTCGATCTCCTCGTCGGTAGCTGTCGGCTCGAGGCCGCGGAGCGTGGTGATGTTTCGGCACATGCCCCGACGGTAGCCCGGCCGCCGGCGCGGCGCGGGGCCCGTTCGGGCCGTGCATCGCCGCATTGGCCTCGGCCCGTCAGTACTCGTCCCAGTTGATGGCGATGTCGGACGGGTCGGCGGGGTTGATGCCGATCGGGACGGTCGCGCCGGGGCCGACGCGACCGACGAGATCGAGCGGCACGCCTTGCAGGATGTTGGCCTCGTAGGGATCCTGGCCCCGTCGGTCGACGGTGACGACGAACGCGAAGACCTCGGTGTCGAGCCCGGTCTCGCTGTGGGGAGCGGTCATGCCCGTCTCCGACATCTGGTCGATCTCGGCCATCGCCGGGATGGCGGCCGCGATGAAGTCCTTCGCGCTCACCGTCTCGCCGACCATTGCGCCGGCCATCAAGCCCTCCGGTACTCGTGCGCCGTCGGCGGCATCGCCCGTGCTGGTGACGCCCTCGAGCGACTGCCAGTCGATGGCGACCTTCGACGGCTCGTCGGGGAGCACGCTCACGCCGAGATGGAGTCCGGGCTGCACGCGGCCGAGCAACAACCGCGGGAGCATCTGTTTGGTGGTGACCGGATACGGCGCCTGGCCCGGGCGAGTGACGTCCAGATCGAAGCTGACCATGGGATTCTCGTTCACGGTCGTGCCCGTCTCCCGCATGCCGGTGATGACGGCTCGTGCCGGCTCGCCCTCCTGGAGGATGGCCGAACCCGACACGGAGCGCATGATTCGGCGCGCCAGCCAGCCGGCGAAGACGAAGCTGGCGACGATGAACGCGACGACTGCGATGGCTCCGCTCACGAGTCCCCGTCCATCAGTGCCGAGCAATGATCGAGGACGGGCAGCAGTTCGTCCCTGGCATGCGGCGGGAGGGCGAAGACGACCCGGTCGACGCCGAGCTCGGCGAGCTCGCGCAGTGGGTCTCGGGTCATCGGCGCGGCGTAGATCGAGACCTCGAAGTCCGACCGGACCCGCCCGGCTTCCACGCATGCTCGGTCGACGGCTTCGAGGTGGGGTCGTGGGTCGGTGTCGGCCCTCGCGCCGATGGGCATCCAGCCGTCGGCGTAGGCGACCGCGCGCCGGAGCCCGCCCGGGTAGATGCCGCCGACATGGATCGGCGGGTGAGGCTTCTGGATCGGTTTCGGCCGCTGGAACATCGGATCGAAGCCGATGTGATCGCCGTGGTACTCCGCGGGGTCGTTGGCCCAGATCTCCTTCATGGCTTCGACGGTCTCGCGCATGCGACCGAACCGTCGCTCGGGGTCGGTGCCGTGGTCCTCCATCTCCTCCCGGTTCCACCCTGCACCGATACCGAACAGGAATCGGCCGTCGGACACGACGTCGAGCGACGAGACCTGTTTGGCGAGGTGGATGGGATCGCGCTGGGTCACGAGCGCGATACCGGTGCCCAGTTTCAGGGTGGTGGTCGACATTGCCGCGGCAGTGAGCGCGACGAAGGGGTCCATCGTCTCGTAGTACATGTCGGGGAGATCGCCGGGCCCCGGGTACGGCGTCCGTCGGCTGGCGGGGATGTGGGAGTGCTCGGCCACCCAGAGCGACTCGAATCCCCGGCTCTCGAGCTCGCGTCCCAGCTCATCGGGCCGGATCGCGTCTGCAGTGGGAAATATCGTCGCGCCGTAGTGCATGGTGCGAGTCTGTCATGGTGTGGGATCGCCGAGAGAGGTCAGGCGTTCGGCCCGCGACCGATAGCGTCATGCGGGACCGATCCGGACCCCTCCTCGGAGCTTGTTTCTTGGACACCACCGCTCTCGCCGACTCCTTGTCGGCGCTCGCCCGCAACCATCACTGGGTCTGGTCTGCGCCGACCCGGGCCACGCTCGACTCCCTCCCCGGGGCCCGGCCCGACCGCCATCCGGCCGCGACCGTCGCCGCGCTCACCGACGCCGACCTCGACCGACTGCTGGCCGACGACGACTTCGTCGCTTCGGTCGAACGAGACCGGCGCGCCCTCGCCCAGGTGTCGGCCGGGCCGATGGTCGATCCCGAGATCGCGTACTTCTCGCCGGAGTTCGGGGTCACCGAGTCGGTCCCGCAGTACTCGGGTGGCCTCGGCATCCTGGCAGGCGACCACCTCAAGGCGGCCAGCGACCTGGCGCTTCCGCTCGTCGGTGTCGGTCTGTTCTACCGCCACGGCTTCTTCCGTCAGCGGTTGGTCGACGGTCGACAAGCCGAGCACTACGACACCTACGACGCCGTCGACCTCGGCTGTGTCGATGCCGGTGTCGTGGTCGAGGTGCCGGTGGCGGACCGAGTGGTGCGAGCGAGGGTTTGGCGGGTCGAGATCGGGCGCATCCCGCTGATCCTGCTCGACACCGACATCGAAGGGAACTCCGACGAGGACCGGCGCATCACCGATCGGCTCTACAGCGGCGATCGCCGTCATCGCATCGAACAGGAAGTGGTGCTGGGTGTGGGCGGCTCGCGTGCGCTGACGTCGCTCGGCTGGCACCCGCCGGTGTTCCATCTCAACGAGGGACACGCCGGATTCCTGATCCTCGATCTTCTCGATCGTGAGATTTCCGGCGGTGCGAGCCTCGACCAAGCCCGCGACGCCGTTCGACGGCATCTGATATTCACCACGCACACGCCTGTTCCGGCCGGCATCGATCGGTTCTCCGGTGAGCTCGCCGCCGCGCACCTGGTCCCGTGGGCGACCGACTGGGATGTCCCGGTCGAAGCCGTGTTCGCGCTCGGTGCCGAACCCGACAGCGACGAGTTCAACATGGCGGCGATGTGTCTTCGCTCGGCCGGTCGTGTCAACGGCGTCTCCGAGCTGCACGGCGCGGTGAGCCGCGAGCTGTTCGCCGACATCGAAGGTGGCGACGCCATCGGCTCGATCACCAACGGTGTGCATGCCCGGAGCTGGGTGTCCGAGCCGCTGCAGGCGGTCTTCGACGGCACACTCGGACCGGGCTGGGCCGACGGCGACCCCGCGGCGTGGGGCGCGGTCGCCGACATCGACGACGACACGATCCGTTCCGTGCGACGATCGGGCGGGGAGCAGCTGGCCGACATGGTTCGCGCCAGAACCGGCGCACCGATCGATCCCGATGCCCTCGTCGTCGGATTCGCGCGCCGGTTCGCGACCTACAAACGAGCCACCCTGTTGCTGCGGCACCCCGACCGGCTCGCGGCACTGCTGGGCGACGACGACCGCCCGGTGACGTTCGTCTTCGCGGGCAAGGCCCATCCGGCGAACGCGCCCGGCAAGGAGTCGCTGGCCGGCATCGTCGCCTACGGCAGCAGTGCCGACGCCAACGGCCGGTTCGTCTTCGTTCCCGACTACGACATCAGCATCGCCAAGGCCATGTATGCCGGCTGCGATGTGTGGCTGAACACCCCGATCCGTCCTCACGAGGCGTCCGGTACGAGTGGTGAGAAGTCGGCCCTGAACGGCGGCTGCAACCTGTCGATCAGCGACGGGTGGTGGGACGAGATGGCCGACGGCCGCAACGGCTGGGTCATCCCGGCCAGCGATGCCGCCGACCCCGTCGAACGCGACGATGCCGAGTCGGCAGCGGTGTTCGACCTCCTCGAGGCCGAGATCGTCCCCGAGTACCACGCCGACGGCCTCGGCCAGTCGGCCGAGTGGCTCGACCGGGTTCGCCACGTGTGGGCGACGCTCGGCCCGCAGGTCACCGCGGCCCGGATGGTCGCCGAGTACCGCGACAAGCTGTACCAGCCGGCAGCACGGGACGTCTCCTCCAGATGACGATCTGGCCGGGCGAAGCGTTCCCACTGGGCGCAACCCACGACGGCGACGGCGTCAACTTCGCGGTGTACTCGGAGGTCGCCGACGGCATCGAACTGTGCCTCTTCGACACCGACGGCATCGAGACGCGGCTCCGGCTCCCCGAGGTCACGGCCTTCGTGCACAACGGTTACGTGCCAGGCCTCGAGCCCGGGCAGCGCTACGGCTATCGGGTCCATGGTCCGTGGTCACCAGCCGAGGGCATCCGCTGCAACCCGGCGAAGTTGTTGATCGACCCGTACGCGAGAGCCATCAGTGGCGCCGTCGTGTGGGGCCGAGATGTCTATGGCCACCAGGCCGGGCGGCCCGAGCTGGTCGACAGACACGACAGTGCCTCGTCGATGCCGAGGTCGATCGTGGTCGACCCGAGCTTCGATTGGGGCGACGATCGTCCACCGCGCACTCCGCTGCACGAATCCGTCATCTACGAGACCCACGTACGGGGCCTGACGATCCGCCATCCCGACGTGCCGGACCATCTCCGAGGCACGTACGCCGGGCTCACGACGCCGCCGGTCATGGAGCATCTCCGGTCGCTGGGCGTCACTGCAGTCGAGCTCTTGCCGGTTCATCACTTCCTCTCCGAGCACGCGGTCGTCGAGCGGGGTCTCACCAATTACTGGGGCTACAACTCGATCGGGTTCCTCGCCCCGCATGGCCCGTACGCGTCGACCGGCGACGGCGGCGGCCAGGTCACAGAGTTCAAGTCGATGGTGAAGGCCCTCCACGCCGCGGGCATCGAGGTCATCCTCGATGTCGTCTACAACCACACGGCCGAAGGCAACCAGCTCGGACCCGTGCTCTCGCTGAAGGGGCTCGACAACGGGGCGTACTATCGCCTCGACGCGGCCGACCCGAGTCGTTACGTCGACTACACGGGCACCGGCAACAGCCTCAACATGCGTCACCCGCAGGCGCTCCAGCTCGTGATGGACAGCCTGCGCTACTGGATAGCCGAGATGCACGTCGACGGGTTCCGCTTCGACCTTGCATCGGCGCTCGCCCGCGGGCTCCACGCCGTCGATCGGCTCTCAGCGTTCTTCGATCTGATCCACCAGGATCCGATCATCAGCCGCGTCAAGCTCATCGCAGAGCCGTGGGACGTCGGAGAGGGCGGCTACCAGGTCGGGAACTTCCCGCCGCTGTGGTCGGAGTGGAACGGCAAGTACCGCGACGGCGTACGCGACTACTGGCGCAGCGCCGACGAGACCCTCGCCGACTTCGCGTCGCGCCTCACCGGCAGCTCCGACCTGTACGAGTGGTCGGGCCGCAAGCCCTCGGCCAGCATCAACTTCATCACCGCTCACGACGGCTTCACCCTGACCGATCTCGTCGCCTACGACCACAAGCACAACGAAGCCAACGGTGAGGAGAATCGCGACGGCGACGATCACAATCGGTCGTGGAACTCGGGAGCCGAGGGCAACACCGACGATCCGGCCATCGGCGAGGTTCGTGAGGTGCGGCGTCGGTCGATGCTCGCCACCTTGTTGCTGTCGCAGGGAGTCCCGATGTTGTCGGGAGGCGACGAGATCGGCCGAACCCAGCGCGGCAACAACAACGCGTACTGCCAGGACAACGAGGTGACCTGGCACGACTGGGCGAACGCCGACGCCGATCTCCTCGCGTTCGTGCAGAAGCTCGTCGCGCTGCGGGCGGCGCATCCGGTATTCCGGCGGCGGCGGTGGTTCGATGGCCGGCCGATCCACGGGGCCGACGTTCACGACATCCACTGGTACACCCCGGACGGCAGCGAGATGACCGAGGACGACTGGCGGGTCGGGTACGCGAGATCGCTCGCGGTCTTCATGAACGGCGAGGCCATCACCGCCCGTGGTCCGCGCAACGAACGCATCGTCGACGACAGCTTCCTGATGATGTTCAACGCCAGCCCGGATCCCATCACCTACCTCGTGCCCGACGCTGTCGGTGGGGGCGAGTGGATCGTCGACCTGGACACCACCATCTCGGAGAATCACGGCACCGAGGTCTCGTCGAACGAGAAATGGGTGGTCGGCGGCTGGGCCGTCGTCGTGCTGCGACGACTCCGCGCCGGCAACGGGCGACCGTGAAGATCCTGTTCGCGACCGCCGAGCTGGCCCCGCTGGCCCGGGTCGGTGGGCTCGCCGAGGCCGCCGCCGGGCTCGTCGTGGCCCTCCGCGACGCCGACGTCGAGGTCGACGTCGTGTTGCCCGACTACGGCGACGTCGAGCTCGAGGGTCAGCACGAGGTCTTCGTCTCGGTCCCGGAGTGGGTCGGCGACACACGGGTACGGCGCGGGCGTCACCGCGACGTCGGTCTGCTGACCCTCGTTGCCGTTCCCGGCATGGCACGCCCCCACCCGTACGTCGACGCAGACGGGGAGGGCTGGGTCGACAACGATCATCGGTTCTTCTCGTTCGCCGCTGTCGTCGCGGCCCTGGCCGACGGCGAGCAGCCCGACGTCTTGCATCTCAACGACTGGCACACGGCGGCGGCCACGGCGTTCGTGGCGACCTCGGTACCCACCGTGCTCACCGTCCACACGCTCGGTTACCAGGGCACGACCGGTCCCCAGTGGCTCGGGCGCCTCCCGAACGACCCGTGGAGGTTCGCGTGGTACGGCGGCACGAATCCGCTGGCCGGGGCGATCGAGCTGGTCGATCGGGTCATCGCGGTGAGCCCGAACTACGCCGCCGAGATCATCACGCCCGATGCCGGTATGGGGCTTCATGAACGACTCGGCGCACTGGGTGACCGGCTCGTCGGCATCCGCAACGGCGTCGATACCGCGATCTGGGATCCGGGCACCGATCCTCACATCGCCGCGACGTACTCCGTGGTCGATCCGGCCGGTCGCATCGAGTGCCGCCGCGCCCTTGCCGACGAGGCCGGCTGGCCCGACGACAAGCAGCCCATCATCGGGTTGGTCACACGACTGGTCGAGCAGAAGGGCATCGACATCCTCCTCGACGTCGTCCCGTTCCTGCGCACCATGCCCGCCAGGCTGGCGATCCTCGGGTCAGGGCCACCCCATCTCGCCGATCGCGTGCAGGCCGCGGCGGTCGCTGCGCCCGACCGAGTCTGGTTCACCGACGGGTACGACACCGGCCTCGGCCATCGGATCTTCGCGGGAAGCGACCTGTTCGCCATGCCCAGCCGATTCGAACCCTGCGGGCTCGGCCAGATGCAGGCCATGGCGTACGGGGCGCTGCCGGTCGTCACCGATGTCGGAGGGCTGCACGACACTGTCGTCGACGCCGACGATGACCGGGCAGCCGGCACGGGTTTCGTGAGTCGGTCGGTGGATGCCGCGGGGTTCGTCGATGCACTGCACCGGGCCGTTCGCGCCGTGAAACAGCCGGCACGGCGCACCGCCATCCAGCGCCGCGGCATGGCGGAGGACTGGTCCTGGACCGTCCCCGGCGCGGCGCACATCGACCTGTACCGCGCGCTCGCCGAGCGGTAGCGGTCGCTGATTCCCGTGCGTGCCGGCACGGGAGGGCGTCAGACGACGACCTTCTGCCCCTTGGCCAGCGTGACGATGCCGCTGTCGGAGACCGTGTAGTGCGCCGCGTCGTGGGCCGGGTCGAATCCGATCTCGGCGCCCTCGGGGACGACGACGTTCTTGTCGAGCACGCACCGGCGCACGCGGGCGCCGCTGCTGACGACGACGTCGTCGAGCAGAATCGACTCCTCCACGCTCGACCCGCCGAGCACCCGGACGCCCGGTGAGAGCACCGATCCCCTGACCGTGGAACCCGAGACGACCACACCGTTGCTCAGCAACGATCGGCGGACCGACGATGAACCATGGCGACCGTCGTTGACCACCTTGGCCGGCGGCATCGTCCGGCCGAGCGTGTAGATCGGCCATTCGGCGTTGTAGAGGTCGAATGCCGGGAAGTCGTCGACGAGGTCCATGTGCGAGTCGTAGTAGGCATCGAGGGTGCCGACGTCGCGCCAGTAGTGCGATCCCTCCTGTTGACCGGGGACCCTGTTCGTCGTGTAGTCGTACACATGGGCGTCGCCGCTTGCGACCATTGCCGGGATGAGGTCGCCGCCGAGGTCGTGCCGGGAGTCGTCCCGGCCGGCATCGTGGTGCAAGAGATCGACGAGTGCGCCGGTGGTGAACACGTAGTTGCCCATGGAGGCCAGCACCTGGTCGGGTGCGTCCGGTAGGCCGGCGACATCGGCCGGCGCGGGCTTCTCGAGAAAGGCCTCGATCTTCGTGCCGGTGCCAGGCTGGATGACCCCGAACTGCTCGCAGTCGGCATGGGGGAGGCGGATACCGGCGACGGAGACGCCCGCTCCCGATTCGACGTGTTGTTCGAGCATCTGGCGCGGGTCGATCCGGTAGATGTGATCGGCACCGAAGACGAAGACGTAGTCGGGGCGTTCGTCGTCGATGAGGTTGAGATTCTGGAACACCGCGTCGCCCGAGCCCAGGAACCATCGTTGGCCTCGCCGCATCTGCGCGGGCACCGAGGTGACGTAGGCCCCGAGGAACGTGCTCATGCGCCATGTCCTGGAGATGTGGACGTCGAGGCTGTGACTCTTGTACTGGGTCAACACGACGATCTTCCGGTAGCCGCCGTTCACCAGGTTCGACAGCGGGAAGTCGATCAGCCGGTAATGGCCGCCGAACGGCACGGCGGGCTTGGCTCGGTCGAGGGTGAGCGGCAGGAGTCGTTTCCCCTCACCACCGGCCAGCACCATGCTCAGGACCCTCGGAGGTTTCAATACGGCCGACATGTGCACAGATTGCCCCATATCGTGAGGCGGCGATGTCGATCCCCGGAAATATCTCGCCGCCGCCGCTCACCGCCGACGATCTGTGGCGCCTCGGTGATGGCACACACGACGGACTGAGTCATCTCCTCGGCGCCCACCTCGAGCCGGACGAGGCGGGTTGCACGTTCCGGGTCTGGGCCCCGGCGGCCACCGCAGTGAGCGTCATCGGCGACTTCAACGACTGGTCGCCGACCGCGTCACCGCTCACTTCCAGCGACGCGGGGATCTGGTCGGGCCATGTCGTCGAAGCCGTCGTCGGCGACAGCTACAAGTACCAGGTGCGCGCCGTTGGCGGCTCGGTCGTGGACAAGGCCGATCCCGTCGGCTTCGCCACCGAGGAACCGCCCCGGACCGCGTCGCGGATCTGGTCGCTCGACTACAACTGGGCCGACGCCGACTGGATGACGAACCGGGCCGCCCACAACGCTCACGACGCCCCGATCTCCATCTACGAGGTCCACCTCGGATCGTGGCGCTATGAGCCCGGCGGCTACCGCGCGCTCGCACACCAGCTCGCCGATCACCTCGATCGAACCGGGTTCACCCACGTCGAGCTGCTCCCGGTCATGGAGCATCCGTTCTACGGCTCGTGGGGATACCAGACGACGGGCTACTTCGCGCCGACTGCCCGCTATGGCGAACCCCAGGACCTCATGTATCTGGTCGACGTGCTCCACCAGCGGGGCTTCGGCGTGCTGCTCGACTGGGTGCCGTCGCACTTCCCGAACGACGCACATGGACTGGCCGTCTTCGACGGCACCCACCTGTACGAACACGCCGACCCGAGGCTGGGCTTCCATCCCGACTGGAAGAGCGGGATCTTCAACTACGACCGTCACGAGGTACGCAGCTTCTTGTTGTCGAGCGCCCGCTTCTGGCTCGAGCGCTACCACGCCGACGGTCTCAGGGTCGACGCGGTCGCGTCGATGTTGTACCGCGACTACTCCCGCGCCGACGGGGAATGGCTCCCCAACGAGATGGGCGGCAACGAGAATCTCTCGGCGGTCACCTTCCTCGAGGAGCTGAACCGCCGTGTCTATCTGCATCATCCCGACGCGATGACCGTCGCCGAGGAGTCGACGGCCTGGCCGGGGGTGACCCGCTCCACCGACCACGGCGGGCTCGGCTTCGGGTTCAAGTGGGACATGGGCTGGATGAACGACACCCTGGGGTACATCGGCGAGGATCCCGTCCACCGCCGCTGGCACCACGACGAGCTGACCTTTCGCATGGTCTACGCATTCGACGAGAACTTCGTGCTGCCGCTCTCCCACGACGAGGTCGTGCACGGCAAGGGGTCGCTGCTCGACCGCCAGCCGGGCGACGAATGGCAGAAGCTCGCCGGGCTCCGTGCTCTGTTCGGGTACCAGTTCGCGATCCCGGGCAAGAAGCTGCTGTTCATGGGATCCGAGCTGGCGATGGCCGGCGACTGGAACCACGAACAAGAGCTGCCGTGGGGATTGCTCGCCGATCCGGCCCACGCGGGCGTGTGCTCGTGGGTCACGGAGCTGAACCGCATCTATCGGAGCGAGAGGGCTCTCCACGCGCTCGACAACGACCCGACCGGGTTCCAGTGGGTCATCGGCGACGACGCCGACAACAGCGTGCTCGGCTTTCTCCGCCATGCGCCAGGCGAACGTTCGATCCTCGCGGTTGCGAACTTCACCCCGGTGCCCCGCCGGGGCTACCGCGTCGGTGTGCCGGTCGGCGGCGACTGGATCGAGCTCGCGAACAGCGACGGTGAGACCTTCGGCGGTTCGGGAATGACAACCGGTGTCGGCATCGCGACGGCCGAACCGAGCCACGGCCATGATCATTCGCTCGTGCTCACCCTCCCGCCGTTGAGCGTATGTCTGCTGGCTGTCGGCGAGTCGCCCTCGGTCTAGCGCCGTCCATCGCGGGGCGCCTACTGCGGCACGGCTGCAAGGTCTCGCCTATCGTCGGGCGAAGTGCTCTGGATGCGGGTTGTGGGCTGGCCGTTGGCCATCTCCGGCGCGGCCTTCGCCGCTGCGTTCGCCGGCAACAACGAGGATGCCGGGCCCCAAACGCTCCTACGGCTCGGCACGCTCGTTGCGCTGACGGCCTTGTTGTGGGCGATCGCCCGCTGGTTCGGCCCGACGGTCCTGCGGATCTCGGCGGTCGGCGCTGCGCTCGTGATCGTCTTGTTCATGATGTGGACCGGCGAGGAACAGCGCAAAGACGATGACGCCGAGCGATACCTCGAACGGCGCGAGATCATCCTCGAGGACCAGAAGACCCTGGTCGAGCTGGAGGCAGCCGCGAACGCCGTCGAGCAGGCGCGCTCGGCCGCGGCGGCGGCGCAGGAGGCGCTCGATGTCGCCGGTGAGGCGTCCGGCGCGGCCGAGCTCGACGAGGCACGGGAAGGCGCCGATGCCGCTGCCGATCTGGCCGAGGACGCCGCCACGGCTGTCGCCGGTGGTGACACACCGTCGGATCCGGGCGAGCCGGTCGACTCCTCGGCCGAAGCCGCTGGCAACGCCCAACCGGCCGGATTCCTCGCGGTCGAAGCGTTCGAGGAGGCGCTGTCGGCCGCGGACGGGCTCGTTCTGGGCTGTGACCGCGACATCGTGCTGAAACTGAAACGGAAGCGGCCCGTCGACCCGCAGTGCGAGCCCCGCACGGCGCTGCGCCGCCTGCTCGAGACCCAGCGGGCCGAGCTGGTAGTGGCCGAGGTGATCGCCACCGAGGATGCTCGCCAGGAGGCGCTCGCCAATCTCCGTGCCGACATCGATGTCGAGCTCGACGCCCTCCAAGAGGCTGTCGCCGTCCACCGGTTGGCCATCGATGGGGCCGATGCGGTCGTCGGCGACCTGGCGAACCCGCTCATGGGTGACGACGTCACCGCCCGGGTCGGCGGTTGGGGGTGGGCTGTCCTGGTGGTGTTGCTCGTCGTTGCCTATCGCCAGCTCGAAATCGTGAACGCGCGGCGCGATGTCGGGCCTGCCATCGTGGCACCGGGCGAGTCGCCGAGCGCCGCGCTCGAGGAGGAGGCAAAGCTCGCGGGCGAACGCATCCGGATGTGGCTCGGACTCGCCGAGCTGCGCGAGCCGGCCGCGGTTCCGGGGGGCGAGGCGACCCATGCCGTGGCGGAGATGTTGCAGGACGAGGGTTCACCGGCCAGTGCGAGCCTTCGGTGGGCCGTCGGTCTCCTGCAGGGCACAGCCTTTCCGCAGCGCGGCTACCAGGTGACGCCGGTCCTCGAGCCGATCACAACGCCGTCTCCGACCGCTGAACGTGAGCGGCCGGGTTCGGTCCACCGGGTTGCACAGAATCGGCTCCAGCAGTGGTACCGCCTCACGGTTCGGGTCACCGAGCTGCGCACGAAGCGTCTGGTCGACCTCAACGCGGTCGATGGACCCGACCTCGAGCAGCTGGCCGAACAGTCCGGCCACTGGGTGGCCCGGCTCGTGCTCGCCCGCAGCGATCTCGTGCCGTCCTGGGCGACGTGGCAGTCGGAGTACGGCGCCGACATCGGCGCGTTCCAGCAGGTCGCGCTCGACGACCGCACCGAACGCGACCGACTGACCCCCGAGGAACGAGAGCGCCTGTTGCACCGCGCCATCGGGTTCAACCCGCGGTCGGGACTCGCTCACGCGGCCCTGGCGTCGATCTACACCCTCGACCTGCGACTCGCCCAGGCGCTCGAACATCTGGTGGTCGCTCGGACCGATCATCCTCGATTCACCGTCGCCGGGTACCGACTGGCTGCCGTCGCGTCGATGATCTCGCAGGATCCCTCCGCGCACTGGCCGTCCGAGGAACCGATGGCCCGCACGTCGGCGGATGACCCCGAGTCCTCCGAGCTGTCGGACGCACCGGAGACCCGTCGTCGCCTCGCGAAGCTCCTCCTTCGGGCCAAGCTCGTCAACCAGTCCGACCACGATCGTCTCGCCGCCGAGGACACGAGAGTCGACAGGTTGGCGCGGATCCACCGCAAGATCGCGCGACGCGAGCTGCGTCGGCTGAAGAGGATGACGTGGCTCCCCGTCGCGGCCTGGTACGCACTGGCGGAGCCGAGCGAGCGAGCCCACTGGATGGGCCTCGTTCGCAACCGGAAACGGCGGGTTGCCCAGCGGATCGGCATCCGATCGCTCCTTGCCATCGTCGCGTTGCGCCAGGCGATTGCCACCGGCAACGCCGAGGAGATCCCCGAGCTCGCCCAGCAGGTGACAGACCGTGCCGACTCGAACCACGAGGACGCGCTCGTCAGCTACAACGCTGCGTGCTTCTTGGCCCTCTGGTATCAACACGAGCTGAACACCGC
Source organism: Acidimicrobiia bacterium (assembly GCA_029861625.1). Taxonomy (GTDB): domain Bacteria; phylum Actinomycetota; class Acidimicrobiia; order Acidimicrobiales; family JAHEJN01; genus JAOTZB01. The sequence continues at coordinate 22,839 of JAOTZB010000002.1, read as the reverse complement.
CAGCGCACGCCAGGCGGTGTCCCGCCTGGAGGACGCGAGTGCAGCACGGGACGGCGACCTGATCTCGGTCGGCTGGATGTCGGTCGACCCCGATCTCGAGTCGATCCGCGGACTCCACGAGTACGAGACGCTCCACCGGATTCTCACCGCCCGCGACGAGCTGAGGTCCGACGGCGCGTGAGCGGCGGGGTCGTTCGGGAAGTCACCCGCCGGCACCGGCGTTCTCGGTCGGTGCGTGTCGCCGTGGTCGCCGTCCTGATCCTCGCGGGCTGTTCGTCGGCCGACGACGGCGTCGACCAGAGCGTGGCGCCACGTGTCATTTTCGATGACACCGCGGGGATCGAGGTCGTCAACGAGGGCGGTTCCCTCGAGGGACACACCCCGAGAGGGTTCGCCGGCAGCGGAACCGGGTTGTTCGCCGGCGACGACCTGAACCCGTCGTTCCCCGACGACGACGGCGTGCAGCTGTTCTTGACGTTCGAGCTGCCCGAGCCGCTCCCCGACGTCACCACCGCCGCGCTGACCAGCGACGTCATGCAGACACGAGGCTCGCCCTTCGCGGATCTCGGCGCCCTGCTCGTCGATCGCGTCGCGTACGACGAGTTCGGGCCCCAGATCTTCGACACACCCGCGCTCGGCGAGCCGGTCGTGTGCGAACGAGAGGGTGACGTCGGACTCCGATGTGATGTCGCGGACGCAGCCGCGACGGTAGCCGCCGAGGGCGGGAGCCGGCTTCAGCTCCGGCTCCGGTTCGAGGGCGTTGCCGATGGCGACGGCCAACAAGATCTGGTCCTCTTCTTCCGCGAGGACGCCGATCGGAACGAGCCCGGCCTGTTCCTGCTCAGCGTCGGCTGACTCGCGCCTTTCACGCCGGTTTCACAGCGGCGACGGATGGTCGCTCCAGCGTTGCCGATCAACCGGATCGGCATCCGAAGGGAGCTGATCATGTCCACGAGTATCGAGTCGTCCCGTCACCGGAGTGTTGTCGCCAGTGGTCTGGCGCTGCTGATCGTCACCATCGTCTCAATCGTCGGGTTGTCGATACAGCCCGCCTCCGCCCAGACCTCGCCGTCGGTGGTCGCCATGCCCGATCCCGTCGATGCAGGGGGCGTCGTCGACATCTCCGGTGCCGGGTTCCAGCCCGGCGAGCTGGTCACGGTCGAGTTCGGCGGCTCGGTCGTCGGCGTCGCCGTCGCCGATGGGTCGGGTGACGTCTGGATCACCGGCACCATCGACCCGCTGATGCCCGCTGGCGCGCATCCCCTCGATGCGAACGGTGACGTCGGCTCGTGGGCCACCACCCACCTCACGGTCCGTGCTGCTCCCACCGTCGCGTTGATGCCGCACGTGTGGTTCGACGAACCAGTCGCACCCGGCGGACAGACCCGCGGGCAGGGCTGGGAGTTCCTTCCCGGCGAGCTCGTGACCGTCGAGTTCGGCGGGCTGACGGTCGGCACGGCGGTGGCGGACGCCACCGGCTACTGGTCGACGACGATCCTGGTCGATTCGATGATGCCCGCCGGTGCTCATCCCATCGATTCCCTGGGTGACCTCGGGACCTACGTGAGCGACGACCTGGTGGTTGCGGCCCCGGCCCCGGCTCCTGCTCCGGCCCCGGCTCCTGCTCCGGCCCCGGCTCCTGCTCCGGCCCCCCAGACGACGACCACGACTCCCCCGGGCCCATCGGCGTCGACGACGCCGACACCGGCTCCGAATGTCCCGTCACCGGTGCCGACGCCTGCCCCGGCTCCGGCGCCAACCGAGCCCGACGGTCGCGTCGAGTCGTCGCCCGATGCCACACCGGTGGCGGAGACGGACAGCACCGAGGACGACTCGGAGCGGCCCGCACTCGACTCGGCGGCAGCCGACGCCGGCGTCGGTGGCAGGGGAGAAGCGTCCGACACCCAGGCGACGACTCCGCCCGGCACCGCACGCACCGGCACTGTGGCGGCCACCGTCGGGTCGGCCGACGACACGCCGACCGTGGCAATGGCCGTCGCGTTGGTCACCGGCGCCCTGGTCTTCGGCGGTCTCGCCCTGTTCCGCCGAGAGGAGCGCTGATCGGACCCGTTCGACGCCGCCGCTCGCGATGGACCCGCCGACGGGCGGGTCCATCGGCGCGTCGAGCCTCGCCCGGACGGCCTTCGTGACCGCGTCGGTCGTCGGGTATCTTGCGCACTCGCGCCGCGTACCGCGCCACCGCCAACATCAGACGACGACCCCGGGGAGCCAGCCCACCGATGAAGTTCGGCGTGTTCTACGAACACCAGCTCCCTAGGCCGTGGACCGACGACGACGAGCTACGAATTCTCCACGAGGCGCTCGACCAGGTGGTCTTGGCCGACGAGCTCGGCTACGACTTCGCGTGGGAGGTCGAACACCACTTCCTCGACGAGTACTCCCATTCGTCGGCTCCCGAGGTGTTCCTCGCCGCCGCGGCAGCAAGGACCCGGCGCATTCGGCTCGGCCACGGTGTCCGGCATGTCATCCCGAACTACAACCATCCGGCTCGCACCGCCGAAGCGCTCGCGACGCTCGATCTGGTGTCGAATGGTCGCGTCGAGTTCGGCATCGGTGAGGGCGCCACCCGCCTGGAGCTGGGCGGCTTCGGCATCCCGGCGAAGCACAAGCGGGCGATGAGCCTCGAATCGGCGGAGCAGATCGCCAACATGATGGTGCTCGAGCCCTATCCGGGATTCGACGGCGAGTTCTTCTCGATGCCGTGTCGCAACGTGGTACCGAAACCCCACCAGAAGCCCCATCCGCCGATGTGGATCGCGTGCACGAACCGCGACACGATCAAGGTTGCGGCGCGAAACGGGCTCGGAGCCCTGGCGTTCAGCTTCGTCGATCCGATGGAGGCTCGGGCGTGGGTCGACATCTACTACGACATCATCAAGAGCGACGAGTGCGTGCCGCTCGGTCACACCGTCAACGCGAACATCGCGCTCGTCTCGGGATTCTCGCTGCACGAGGACCGAACCGAGGCGATCCGTCGTGGCCACGAGGGGTTCGACTTCTTCGCATACGCGATGAACGCGCTCGTCGCCGACGACACGACCCCCGGGCGCACCGATCTGTGGGGCGAGTTCCAGGCGGCGCGGGGGAATCGGACCGAGATGCTGATTCGGAGGGCGCTCGCGGCGGGCGACGCGTACGCGAGCGCGATCGGCACTCCCGACGACGCGCGGCGCTTCCTCGACGGGATGGTCGAAGCCGGCGTCGATCAGGTGATATTCCTCCAGCAGGCGGGCCGGAACAGGCACGATCACATCTGTGAGTCGCTCGAGCTGTTCGCCGAGGAGGTTCTCGCCGACTACCACCGCGGCGACGGTGCCCGAGCCGAGGCCAAGGCGGCCGAGCTCGCTCCCCACATCGAGGCCGCGCTGGGCCGGAAGCAGTGGATGCGACCGTTGCGCGACGCCGAGATCCCGGTGGTCGAGGCGTCGGTGAAGAAGGCGCAGTCGTCGGGCCGTATCTGACCGGACGGTCCGGGAATTGCCGGTGATGACGACACGTGGAGCGGTAGCGTCGGGTGGGTGCACGCCGTCGAAGCCACCGCGTTGAAGAAGTCGTTCGGGCCGACCGACGCTCTTCGGGGGGTCGACCTCGTGGTGCCGGAGGGCAGCGTCGTCGGGCTGCTCGGCCCGAACGGTGCCGGCAAGACGACAGTCGTGCGAGTGCTGACCACGCTCCTGCAACCCGATGGCGGCACCGCGTTCGTCGATGGCATCGACGTGCTGGCCGAGCCGGCGAAGGTGCGGGCGCGAATCGGGCTGACCGGGCAGTACGCGGCGGTCGAGGAACGGCTCACCGGACGCGAGAACCTCGTGCTCATCGGTCGTCATTTCCACATGCCGGTCCCCGAGGCCAGACGCCGGGCGGCCGAGCTGCTCGAACGATTCGATCTCGTCGATGCGGCCGACCGGATCGCGAAGGGGTATTCGGGCGGCATGCGGCGACGGCTCGACATCGCCATGAGCCTCATCGCCCGCCCGTCGGTGCTCTTCCTCGACGAACCCACCACCGGCCTCGACCCACGGAGCCGGCTCGCCATGTGGGATCTCATCGAAGAGCTCGAACACGACGGCACGACCACGCTCTTGACCACCCAGTATCTGGAGGAAGCCGATCGCCTGGCCGACACCATCGTGGTGATCGACGCAGGTGTGGTCATCGCGGAGGGCACGGCCGACGAGCTCAAGGATCGGATCGGCGGCGACCGGATCCGGGTCAGCATCGCGCGGGCCGAGAACGTCGAGAAGGCGACGACGGCCCTGAGCCCACTGGCCACCGGTCCGATCGACATCTCCCCGAGCCGGGTGACGCTGACCGCGCCCATCCGCACCGGGGGCGGGGTCGTACCGGGTGCCATCCGCGCACTCGACGAGAATGGTGTCGACGTGGTCGACGTCGAGGTGAGACGCCCGACTCTCGATGACGTGTTCCTCGCTCTGACCGGCAAGGTCACCGATACCGATCCGACTCCGAACCTCCAAGAGGTGCGAGAGCAGTGAGTACGACCACGACGACCGTGTCCGCCGCCACTAGTTCGACGTCAACGCGTCACGCCGTGCCGACCGGACCCGTCTGGATCGTCCGCGACGCATGGACCGAGGCACTTCGCCACCTCCGCATCATCCCGCGCAACATCGAGCTGCTGATATTCGCGACCGTGCAGCCGATCATGTTCGTGGTCCTCTTCGTCTACGTGTTCGGCGGGTCGATCGAGGTGCCGGGATTCGACAGCTACAACCAGTACCTGCTGCCGGGCATATTCGCCCAGAGCGTGGTGTTCGGCTCGGCGTTCACCGGGGTCGGGTTGGCCGAAGACCTCCAGAAGGGCCTCATCGACCGGCTCAGATCACTGCCGATGGCACAGTCCGCCGTCGTCGTCGGTCGCACCATCTCCGATCTGTGCCGCAACATGTTGACCTTCTCCGTGATGTTGGTCGTGGCGCTGGCCATCGGCTTCAGGTTCGAGGGAACCATGCTCGAAGCCGGGGCCGCGACGCTATTGCTGTTGTTGTTCAGCTACGCGCTCAGCTGGGTGCAGGCGCTGATGGGGTTGTCGGTCAAGTCGGTCGAGGCTGCGAACTCGGCCGGGTTCATCTGGATGTTCCCGCTCACCTTCGTCTCGTCGGCGTTCGTCGACCCGGCCACCATGCCCGACTGGCTCGAGCCCATCGCCGATGCGAATCCCTTCACCGTGGTCACCAACGCGGCGCGCTCGTTGTACAACGGGCTGCCCGTCGGCAACGACGTCTGGCTGTCGCTCGCGTGGTCGGTCGGCATCATTGCGGTTTTCTCCACCCTGTCGATCCGCAAGTTCAAGCGCGCAACGGCGGCGTGACGCCGGGCGGTCATCTCCCGGTGAATATCGGCGGACGTTTCTCGATGAAGCTCGCGACGCCTTCGGCCGCGTCGTCGGTGCCGGCCAGCTCGGCCTGCACCGAGCCCAGTGCCGCGGTCGCAGCCTCCTGCCCCTCGAGCAGATAGCGCAACGACGAGGCCTTGGTGGCCTGGACGGCCATCGGTGCACCCTCGGTGATGATCTCGGCCAGCTCGATGGCACGGTCGAGCTCGGTTCCTGCGGGGACGACCTCTTGCACGAGACCGATGCGTCGGGCTTCGGCTGCATCGAACTCGTTGCTGGTCAGAAGGTGGTACATGGCGTTGCCCCAGCCGCCTCTCTCGACGAACCGGATCGTCGCGCCACCGGTGGCGTGGATCCCGCGTTTCGGCTCGAGCTGGGAGAACCGGCAGTTGTCGGCGGCGATCACGATGTCGCCCGCGAGCATGAGCTCGATCCCGAGCGTGTAGGTGATGCCCTTGACGGCCGTGACGATCGGCTTCCGGCAGCTTCGGCCCAGGGCAGTGGGATCGACGCGCGATCGATCGGCTTCGCGGCGTTCGCCTCCCTTCATCCGCTCGGACCACTTGGGAAGATCGAGCCCGGCCGTGAAGTTGTCGCCGTGGGCGAACAAGACGCCGACCCATGCATCGTCCGACTCGTCGAGGTGGGTGTAGGCATCGATCAGCTGTTCCATCATCGGTGGCGTGAAGCCGTTGAGCTTCGCCGGTCGGTCGATGCCGATGAGGAACAGGTGGTCGCGGGTCTCGGTCGTGATCGATCCTTCGTCGTCGCTCATACGCGCTGACGTTAGCGGTGAAGGTGGGGCCGTGAACGAGAAGGGCCATGGTGGTATCCGGGCGCGTTAGCGTTCGGGTATGGCAGCGCCCTGGACCACCGCCGACATCCCCGACCTGACGGGACGCACCGCGCTCGTCACCGGCGCCAACTCGGGGATCGGCCTCGAAACGGCGGCCGAGCTCGCCGGTGCCGGTGCACGGGTGCTGCTCGGGTGTCGCAGTCGCGAGCGGGCCGACCGGGCCGTGACCGAGATCGCCCGCCGCGTTCCCTCGGCCGACACCGACGTGGTCGAGCTCGACCTCGCCGACCTCGCATCGGTTCGCTCCGCCGCGGAACATGTTCGTCGCGAAGGCCGTCTCGATCTGTTGATCAACAACGCGGGCGTGATGGCACCACCGTTTCGCGAGACCGCCGACGGCTTCGAGATGCAGTTCGGCGTCAATCACCTCGGTCACTTCGCGCTGACCGGTCTGCTGATCGACGAGCTGACGGCCACCGGCGGGTCACGCGTCGTGAGCGTGAGCAGCAACGCCCATAGGATCGGCCGGGTCGACTTCGGCAATCTGCAGGGCGAGAAGGGGTACCGGCGCGCCCGGCAGTACGGGCTTACCAAGCTGGCGAACCTGTTGTTCATCTTCGAGCTCCAGCGTCGACTCGATGCAGCCGGACGCCCGACGATCGCGGTGGCTGCGCACCCCGGCACGACCGACACCAACCTCGGACGCGACATGCCGAAGGTACTGCAGGTCCTCCAGCCGTTGTTCTGGTTCGGGACGCAGTCAGCGACTGCAGGCGCGCTGCCGACGCTTCGCGCCGCGACCGATCCCGACGTGCGGGGCGCCGAGTACTACGGGCCCGACGGCTTCCAGGAGTTCAAGGGTCATCCCGTGAAGGTCGATGCCATCGGACGCGCACACGACGAGAACGACGCGGCCAGGTTGTGGGACGTCTCGGTCGCGTTGACGGGCGTGTCCTGGGATCTCTAGCCCGCGTTCGAGGCGGCGCTGGCGACGATCTCCTCGATCACTGTCATGTTCGCGATGCTGTCGGCGAGCGGTAGGGGCACGGGCACGTCGTCGAGCACGGCTGCGGCGAAGGCGCGGGCCTGCAGGGAGTACTGATCGGCCGGATCGAAGGAGAGCGTCTCGACGGCCGGGGCGACGGGCGGATCGCCGCCCTGGGTGACGAAGATGCGAGTCGGGCGATCGGATGGCACGTTGAACGGGATCTCGACGGAGATGCGACCGTCGCGGCCGTAGATGTGGACCCGCTGGTCCGACTCGAGCTGGGTCGCACACGTGAAGGCGGCGACACCGGTGGGGAACTGCAACAGAGCGGTGGTGACGATGTCGACGCCCGAGCTCGGGTCGTGGGTCATGGTGGCGCCGACCACGGTGGGCTCGGCCCCGAACAACATGCGGGACACGTTGATGGGGTAACAGCCGATGTCCATGAGCGCTCCACCGCCCCATTCGGCGACATTTCGGATGTTCGCCGGATCGTCGTTGAAGTAGGAGAACCAGGCCTGGATCACCTGGATCGGGCCGATGCGGCCGCTGGCGACGATGTCGCGGACCGCCGCCCAGGTGGGGTGGAAGCGGTACATGAAGGCCTCCATGATCTTCACTCCGGTCGACTCGGCCGTTGCGGCGATCGTTCGGGCCTCGGCGCTCGTCAGTCCGATCGGTTTCTCGCAGAGCACGTGTTTGCCGGCCTCTGCTGCCGCGACGGTCCAGGGCAGGTGGAGGTGGTTCGGCAACGGGTTGTAGATCGCATCGATGTCGGGGTCGGCGATCAGCTGCTCGTAGGTTCCGTACGCCGTCTCGATGCCGAGCTGGTCGGCGGCAGCCCGCGCCCGCGTCTTCTCGCGTGACGCGAGGGCGACGACGGCGCAGTTGTCCGCAGCCTGGATCGCAGGGGTGACCAGCGCCATCCCGATGTGGGCGGTGCTGAGGATGCCCCAGCGCACGATGTCGTCTCCGGCCACGATTTCTCCCTCGTGCAGATCGCTTGCGGACCGCAACCGTAGTGCCGTCGACGCACCGAGGTCGTCGGGCGGCGCCACTCAGGTCGGTGAGTCGAAGTAGGACTGGTTTCGGCCACCGAACGTTCGGTCGCAGGCCGAGCAGGTCCAAGGGGTCATGCGGGGCAGCACCTCCCGAGCAGTCATCGTGTGAGCCTCGATCGGTTCTTCATCATCGCATCGGTGCGGCGCGCGACAATGGGCTCGATGAACACGACCCCCGACACCTACACGCACGGCCATCACGAGTCGGTGCTGCGATCGCACACGTCGCGTACCGCCGAGAACTCTGCCGGCTATCTGCTGCCCTACCTCGGCGAGGGCATGGCCCTGCTCGATGTCGGATGCGGTCCGGGCACCATCACACTCGATCTGGCCGAACTGGTCGCCCCGGGTGAGGTCGTCGCGATCGACGCGGTCAGCAGTGTGCTCGAACAGGCTGACGCACTGCGACGGCGGAAGGGCATCGACAACTGCAGCTTCCAGCCCGGCGACGTGTATCACCTCGGGTTCGAAGACGGGCGATTCGATGTCGTGCACGCCCACCAGCTGCTGCAACATCTGTCCGATCCGGTCGGGGCCCTCCGCGAGATGCACCGCGTGCTGAAACCCAACGGGGTCCTGGCGGCCCGAGATGCCGACTACTCGTCGATGACCTGGGCGCCCGACGAGCCGCTCCTCGACCGCTGGCTCGAGCTCTATCATCAGGTGACCGACCGCAACGGCGCCGAGGCCGACGCCGGACGGTACCTGCTCGGGTGGGCTCAACAAGCCGGCTTCACGGCCATCACCGCGTCGTCGTCGACGTGGACGTTCGCAACGCCGTCGAGGCGGGCGTGGTGGGGGAGCGTCTGGGCCGAACGGGTGCTGCACTCGAGCCTTGCCACCCAGGCAATCGACTACGAGCTCTCCGATCAGGCCGAGCTCGAGGCCATCTCCGACGCATGGGAGCGCTGGGCTGCCCACGACGACGGGTTCTTCGCCGTCGTGCACGGCGAGATCATCGCGAGCAAGTAGCTCGATGTTGTCACCGAACACGAGCTCATCGCGGCACGCTGTACCGATAGGGTCGAGCAGCGATCGGCCGGACGGTCGTCCGCACCCCGGGGGGAACGATGGGAACGATCCCGAAGACGCCTGACGCGTACGTCGAGGCCTACCTGTCCGAGCGCGGCGGGCAGCCGGCAGACCTCGATCGGTTCGTCGAGGAGTCGAGCGGGCTCGACGCCGAAAGCATTCTCGAGGTGATCGGCAACCCACGCCTCGGCCGCCAGGCCATCGAGGTCATGGCCGATCTCATGAGGCCGCACGACTCGATCTACTACGACGCGATCTTCGGCGCCTACCACGGCCAGCGCGACATCCGGGCGTGGTTGGTGCCGGCCATGGCCGAGATCGAGTTCATCGACTTCGTGCCGACAGCCGCATCGGTGCTGTTCGACGATGGCGAGGGCGGATCGTCGCTCGACGAGTGGCAGATGTTCGCGAACATGGAGGGCGAGCGGATCCCGCTTTCGAGGGGCGTGAGCGTGCGCCGCTACCGCGACGGTTGGATCACCTATGCCGCCGACGTGTACGACACATCGGGCTTCCGGCAGCCGCCGCCCCCCGGTGTCGATGCCCCCGACCTGCCCGACTGGCCGCGGGTCGCCTGGCCGACCGAGCCCGACTCGTCGCCCGAGCCGCCGGGGGCCGCAGCCAGCGCCTGGATGGCGTCGCGCGCAGGAGCCGAGCCGGGCCGGGTGCTCGAGCGCCCGAGCGGGCTCGGCAACCTCGAGATGCACCAGGTGCTGAACGATGCGACGCGCCGGTCCGACAGCGACGTCATGGCCGATCTCATGCATCCGACCGACATGCAGTTCATCGACCCGCTCTTCGGTGAGCTCCGGGGCCAAGCCGAGGTCAGAGCATGCCTCGCCGACATCACGGGCAAGGCCGGTGCCATCGCCTTCGATCCGGTCGGTCCCGTCCTGTTCGACGGTGCAACCTCGGTTCAGGAGTGGGTCCAGGTGGCGGTACTCGCCGACGGGTCACGCGTCGACATGACGCGTGGAACGACCGTCCGCCGATTCGCCGACGGGTGGCTTGTCTACGCAGCTGAGTACTACGACACCGCACCGCTGGCCGACCTCGATGTCCAGGCGGCGGCGGCCGCCGCAGCCGGCCGCCCTCAGTCCCCCAAGTAGTGGTCGAGCCAGTCGTGGTGTGGCGGGCGCGACTCTCGTCGTCGTTCAGCCAGGCCATGTCGAACCCTCGTGAGTGCATTCCCCGTTGGACATCGCGGATCAGATGGACGTCCTGGCGGGTCGAACCGCTTCGCGAACGCTGAACCAGATGTTCGCCTCCTCGGCGGCGGACTCGAGCCCGGCGATGAGCCAGAGCTTCGGCCAGAGCTTCTCCCACTCCTCTCCGGCCACCATTCAAGCCCGCGGCCGGCCATGCCGTCGATCGGAGCATGGCCCGTCCTCGGCCGCGCTGGTCACCCCGACGGTTCGGACCGCGCGCTCACGCCCACTCGCCGTGCGGGTCGGGCCCTGTGACTGCCACCTCGATCACGCCGTCGACCACGCGGGTCGCGAACGTTGGACGCCGCGTATCCCAGGCGGTCTCAGGTGCGCTCCGGTCCGGATGTCGAAACGTGCGCCGTGGAGCGGACATGCCAGCTTGTGGCCCCGGAGTCTTCCCGACGAGAGGGGAGTGTTCGCGTGGCTGCACCGATCGGCCATGCAGAAGAACTCGTCGCCGACGTTGACGACGAGCAGGCGCCTGCCCTCGACCTCACAGGTGACCGGGACACCGGGCTCGAGCTCCGACGCGTAGCCGACCCGGACGAATGGGATCTCACCGTCCATGGACGGTCGAGTATCCCAGATCTGTCAGCCCACGATCGCCCGGGCCGAGGGGTCGGCTCGACCGGACGGCTGTTTCACGGGCATTTCACGGGCGGTGTCCACGCTGGGGGTGCCCACCGAGGGCATCACCTGGGAGGAGAGTTCGATGAACGAGCTGCTGAAGAAGATCATCGGGGCCACTGCGGTCCTCGTGGCCCCGGTTCCGGCGGCGATCATCTGGTTCGTGTCCGAACCGGCGGCCAGTGAGCCTCCGCCACTGTGTGAGGCATCGGCCATCGTTCACGACGTGACCGGTGAAGACGTGGTGCCGCTGGCAGGGGCGGACATCTGGCTCGAGGACGCCCGGGGCCGCAAGCTCGATTCGAAGATCACAGACGCCGGCGGCGGCGTGACCTTCGCCAGCGATTGCAGTGCGACCCGACTGTGGTTCGCGGCCAAACCCGCGGGGTACGTCTTCGTCGGGAGCCGTTCGCACCAGCTGGGGCCCGCCGCCGCGGCCGCAGCGTTCGCGGTGGAGCGGCCGGCGGAACAGGACGAGTCGGCAACCGGCCTGAGCGCGGGTGAGTCCGCCGACGACTCGTCTGCGAGCTCCTCGACCGATGACGGATTCGTGCTCGATACGACGATCGACTTCGGGAGCGACCCCGAAGGGGGTCAGCCGGCACGAGTCGTCGACAAGGACGATGGAGGCGCCGGTGGGTCGACGAGCCCTCGAGACGATGATCGACCCGGTCCGATCGCGGCCGACGATGCGCCGACCGTCGGACTGCCCCTACCCGAGATCACCATCGACACGCCGACCGGCGAACCCGATGGTGTCGGCAACGATCCCGACGCGGGGTCTGATGACGGACCCTCGGCCCCGCTCGACGAGATCCCCGCTGACGAGGCGCCCAGCGTGGGTCTGCCGTTGCCCGAGATCGACCCCCTCACCGATGACGGCGATGGCAGCGGACCCGATCAGGGGTCCGACCCGTACGGCCCGTACCGCCCGAACGGCGAGCCCGAGCTTCCGGGCCAGGATGAGATGCCGGATGAGCAGATCGACGAGGACGTCTTCGGTGAGCTCGGCGGGACGCCGGGCGACGACCCCGACCCCGTCGACGAGGTCCCGACCGACGAGCTCCCCTTCGGTGGGTAGCCGGCGGCGGAACCACGCTTCGTCGGCCGTGACCCGAGCGGGCGGTGCGGTCCCGTGTCAGTCGAGTGGTTCGCCGTAGACGGTTCGTGGGCCATCGCCGTCGTCGAACCGAGCCTGGATCGTGCTGATGCGCTCCTGGGCGTCGGGCGTAGCCGAGAACGTCCAGAAGATGTGCTGGTCGTTCATGACCGACTCGGCGATGCGCAGCAGGTCGTCGCCCTCGGTGAGCATCTGCTTCATCCCGGCGAGCGCGGCCGGTGACATCGACGCCATGCGGCTGGCCCAGTCGACGGCGAGATCGAGTGAGCAGCCGGTCGGCACCACCCGATTGACGCCGCCGAGCTCGTACAGGCGCTCGGCGGTCATGGGGGCTCCGAGCAGCACCATCTCCGCGGTCGCGGTGCGACCGATGATGTGCCGCAACCGGTTGGTGCCGCCGATGCCCGTGCCGACGCCGATCTGGACCTCCGGTTGGCCGAAGCGAACGCCGGCTTCGGCGATGCGCAGGTCACAGGCCCAGCCCAGCTCGCATCCCCCTCCCGACGTATCGCCGGATATCGCCGCGATCGTGACCACACTCGTTCGATTCAGCTCTTCCAGACAGGAGAACCAGCTGCTGCCCTCGCCCGTGGTCGGTTGGTCCTCGATGGTTGCTCGGAGATCGGGCAGCCACGCGTGCTCGAGCCAGTGGCCCTGCACGTCGGAGGCGAGCACGGACACCCTGGCCCCTCCCTCGCGCGCCTCGATGAGCGCCGCGCTCAGCTGTTCGATTGCAGCCCATGATCCGAAGTTGTCGATGTCGGGATTCGACATCGTGATGACGGCGACACCGTCGCCGGGGAGGGTGGTCGACACGAGCGTGCGCATGGATCGACGGTAGTTCGCGGGCGCCGACGATCAGAAGACCAACGTGGGAGCTGGGCGACCCGTTCCGCAAGGATGTTCTCGTGGTTCTCGTGGTTCTCGTGGTTCTGGTCGTTCTCGTCGTTCCCGCGGTCCGGGTCGGTCCGGGGCGCGGGTCGGAGGTCTGAGGTACTCGAGTGAGCCGTTCGAATGGCGCCGGGTTCTCCAGCCGCCCTCGTGGATGAGGTGGTGGTGTTTCGAACAGAGGGGAGTGAGGTTGGAGAGGTCGCTGCCGCCCCCGACCTGCCACGGCGTGTGGTGGTGGATGTCGCAGTAGTCGAATGGCATGTCGCACCCGTTGGCGGCACACGTGCTTTGGGTTGTTCGCAGCGCGACTCGTTGCGCGTGAGTCGCGAGGCGACGGCCACGACCGACATCGAGAGGTTGGCTGTCGCCGCCGAGCACGACCGGGATCAGCTGAGCGTCACAGGCGAGGCGGCGCGCGGTGGCCGCCGGAATCGGTGTGTCGTCGGCCAGCCGGGCCGGTTCGCCCGCTTCGACCAGCTGGTCGACGAGCGTGCCGTGGGGAATGGTGACGATCATCGTCGGAACGGAGGGACGCGCATCTGCCGCGCCGGCCGCCTTCGCTCGTCGACACGTCTCGACGAGCGCATCGGCCATGAGGCGGTTGTTGTTGGTGACGAACGGAACCGTGACGCTCGCACGCGCGGCTGGATTCTGCGCCCGCCACAGCTCTTCGGCGATCTCGCGCAGTGTCGTGCCGACCATGGCGCCGCTCTCGGGGTCGAGCTCGCCGTGCACCGTGGTCATCCCCGCGTCGTCGAGACCGATCGAGAGTCGGAGCATGTCCTTCTGGGCCTGCAGCTTCGAGATCCCGTCGTCTTCGGACCGACGGTGATGCCAGTCGCGCAGGGTGCGACGGAACTGCTCGGGCGACTGCCGACGCGCGTGGTCGACGAGCTCGGGTTCCTGCGAATCGAAGACACACCGTGCCTGACCCGAGCGGGCCGAGCGCGTCAGGGCCAGGGCGGCGGCATGATCGGCCGTGATGTCGCCTGCGCCGAGTGCATCACGGGTGGCGGGCATCGCCGGGAGCTGCGCAGCGAGCTGGGCAGCGTTGTCGGCCTCGCGCACCGAGCAGCTGGTGGACTGGCGAACCAGGTCGGCCTTGTTCACGGCGCCGTCGGCCCGCACCACGCGGTCGTCGAGGCCGGCCAGATGGGCGGCACACCGCTGGTCGACATAGGCCCGCAGGCGCTTGGCGGCGGCCAACACCCGACGGCACGCAGCGGCATCGCCGATGACCGGATCGGCAGTGACCACGGCGAGCTCTTCGGCAGGGTCGAACATGTGTTCGATGATAGAGTTGGGGTGTGACAGTCTCGGAGTCGAGGCGATCGGGTCGCGGTGAGGTCCCCCTCGACGGGCGAGGGGGACCTGGATCTCACCGGTTGGGCGCCGATGGTCAGCAGCCGAGCTCGGCGAGATCGATCTCGGGCGCAGCACCGGGTGCGGTCGGCGACATGCTCGTTGCACCGACACCGTTGAGGTCGGCATCGACGATCTCGAAGCTCCCGAACAACGTGCCGGTCCGGTCAGCCGGGATCAGCGTGCGGTAGAACACCATGTCGCCGCACACAGCGACACCCTGGCTCGTCGAGTTCTCGACGGCGGTGGACAGCGCAGAGCAGTCGAGCCCGGCGAGCGAGGCGTTGCTCACGGACTCGAAGCCGCCTGTCGTCTGAATCGAGTTGCCGGGGCACGACGGGATGCCGGGGTCGAGGCCGTCGTAGTGGACGACGTAGTGATCGCCCTCGACATACCAGCGGGCCGTGACCTCACCGGGAGCGATGGGCAGTGTGCCCGGCGCCGGTGGACCGCCTGCGAAGTCGTAGGTGGTCTCGAGCGGTGCGAACACAGTCGTGGCCGGAAGCGTCGGTGCAGTCGGCGCCTGTTCGATCGCAGGCTCGTCGATCGCAGGCTCTTCGGTCGCAGGCTCGTCGATCGCAGGCTCTTCGGTCGCCGCTTCGGCCGGCTCGTCCTCGGCGGCCTCGCGGTCACGAGGTGCAAGATCCGAGTCGGGGGAGCGGTCGTCGGTCACGGCTTCGTCAGGCGGCGCCGACGACCCCGCCGACGGGTCGACGGAGGGATCGGCGGCGATGGTCACTCCATCGCTCGCACATGCTCCCGCGAGCAACAACAGTGCGGCGATCAGCCCGAACAGGCGCGGTCGGGATCGCGCAGTGGTCGGTGAATCGTTCGTGGGCGACATGGTGGGCCTCCATTTGTTGTGGTGGCTACCACGGTCGGGTCCGAGCGTGAATCGAGCGTGAAAGTCCCTGCTACCGCCGCGCCCCGCCCGCGACGATCGCATCTTCGACGGCGGCCAGGTCTTCGAGCGAGTCCTCAGCCGTTCGGAGAGCTCGACCGGCCCGCGGCCTCTTCGCGGTCCTTCTCGGCCGCGGCCTCGAGCAGCCCCCGGCGCAGGGAGATCTCGGCCGGCGTCGCCCATGGCGCATGGTCGCCGTATCGTCGGCACAGCTCCTCTCGAGCCGGCTCGTCGCCATCGGTGGGGTCACCCCTGCCGGCGCGGAACACCTCGTCCGCGCCCACGACCCCGCCCCGGATCGCCTCCACCCAATCGATCTTCGACTTCGACTCGACCTTCAGCCGGCGCGCGCGGGAATCCCTTCGATCGTCACGTCCGGCCCACAACCAGAACCAGCGAATCTGCACGGCGCGGATGACACCCGCCGCGAGCGCAAGATCCACGAGCCTCTCCTCCCGCGACGTCTTCCTGATCGTCAGATCGAACAGCGTCGGGCTGGGCCGGCGCTCCTTGATCTGACCATGCAGGTCGAACAGATCGACGAACATCGACCTGCCCCGCTGTTCGCCCGACGACGGGGGTGCCGTTGTCTCCGCCGCATCGCCGAGGGTGTAGACGAGCCCGGGCTCGCGCCCCGTGCCGCCGAGCCTGCTGATCTCATGGGCGATCACGACCGCAACACCCACGGGCACGACGATCTTCACCCAGGTCGCCCCGGCGCCGTCGATCACGCGCCAATCGCGCGCCGCTTCGGCGCCGCTGAGCAGGACCCAGGTCCAGGCCGCGAGCACGACGCCGTAGATCAGCGCGAGCGCTCGGTCGTGTTTCACGAACAGAACGCCGAAGAGGGCACCGCCGGTCCCCCGTTCGCCGAACATGCCTCGGGGCGGGAGCCCGGCGTACGACGGCCGGAAGCCGAGGAGTCGTTCGAGGTGTTTGACGCGGTGGACGGCACGATCGTGGATCTGCGAGTTGCGGACCTCGTAGACGACCACCGCGAGCGACGCGACGAACCCGATGGTGCCGACGAGCAGCCACTGGTTCGTCTCGAGACCGGCCGAGCCATCGCCGCTCACGATGCCGACGGCGATCGCGGTGACGGTCGGGATGAAGGTGAGCAGCCTGAACCGGACGTCGACGAGCGTCGTGAACAGGGCGGTTGTCGCGGCGTGGTCACGCAGCATGGCCTCGCGGTCGCCCCATACGAATCCGTTGTCGGCCATGACCCATCGACTCCAGGGAGCCGCTCCCGTCGCCGAGACTACGCTGCGCCCGCCGGAGTCGCCCCCGAGCGCCGGGTCGGTGATGGTCCGACGGTCCCGTTCGAGCTGTCGTCCGGCCAGGGCAGGCCGGGTTCGACCTACCGTGGGGCGGTGCACATCATCATCGGCGCCGACGGATCGGTCACGCTCGATCAGCCGGCTGACTTCACCGCATTCGACATCCGTGCCGTCGAGTCGACCCAGGCGGCCGTCCTCGACGCGCTCGGAGATCGTGGTGCGGCCGCGCCCGAGCGAGATCACATCTTCGTGACGGTCGCGGCCGTTCGAGACCTGGCCGGTGGCGCGGTGGACAGCGCCTGGGAGGCCGGCTTCGAGGCGATGATGGGGTATGCGGCATCCAAGGGCTGGCTCGACGACGCCGGCTCGTCGATCAAGGCCCACATCGACCCATCGTGACTGGCGACGCATTCAGGGTGCAGCCACTGTCGCGAGCCGGGCCGGTGACGCGACCGCGACGCCTCGGCCCGTTCAGGCGTGACGCGGGCGGAGCCGGCTGGCACCGGCTCGCCACGACAGCCTCTTCTCGGCGGTGATCGACGTCCACAGGCAGAGCACGCAGATCACCACCCCGCCGATGATGTCGACGACGTAATGATTGGCCGTGACGATGACCGTCAGTGCGAGCAGTGCCGCCGGCAACAGCGCCAGCAGACGAAATGACGGGCGACGGGTCGTCATGGCCACCGCGATGCCAGCGACCGCCGGCCATCCGACGTGGTAGCTCGGGAAGGCCGCGAACGCGTTCGTGCCACCGGGCGGGTCGCGGCCGGGTCCTCCCGCTCCGCCGTAGACGGTGTCGGTGAATCCGTCGAGGGCGCGAGGCGGGGCCACGGGAAACAGCAAGAAGAACCCGATTCCGATGACGGCCGACAGCGCCAGCGCGTCGCGGAGGACGCGGTAGGTCGAGCGACGCCGAAACCACAGGAACACCAACGCAGCCAGGACCGAGACCCAGTACCCCCACACGTAGACGACAGTGGCCAACGACGAGAGCACGTCATGATCGAGGATGAAGCTGTTCCACGCCCGCTCGAAGTCGAGCCCGATCGCGGCTTCGAAATCGAGGATCGAGCGGGCGTTCGCCCGCGCATCGATGCCGTCGTCCTCGACGATCGTCCGAGCGGCGAAGTACCCCTGCATGAACAAGACGATGAGCAGCACCTGCCCGAACAGACCGAAGTCCGGTATACGGCGAGATCGCATGGTGTCTCTGCGACCCTAGCTGACGGGTCCCGGTGACACTCCAGGGCAGCGTGGCCGACGGCCTTCGATGACGATCTGGGAGAGAATCCGGCCCGATCGGGAACCGCGACGGTCCGGCGGTCGTTGACGTTGCGTCAGCAATCATCCCGGAGGGGCCGCCCCGGGGTGGCGGACAACCATTCCCGAAACGAAGGACTCTCCGATGCGAAAGTTTCTCATTGCCGCGCTCGCGACGATCACGGCACTCGCTGTTCTCGCGCCCGTCTCTGCCTCGGCCGATGCGCCGGTCGCAACCTACGAGGTGACGATCACCAACCTGACCGAGGGCCAGCCGTTCACGCCGCCTCTCGTCGCCGTCCATCGCAAGCCGGTCGACGTCTTCACGGTCGGTCAATCGGCATCGACGGAGCTCCAGGAGATCGCGGAGAACGGCAACCTCGGGCCGGCGCTGGCTGCACTCGATCCGGCAACGAACAACCACGTCTCCAGCCTGGCCCCGCTGGGCGGGCCGTTGGTTCCCGGCGGCCTCCCGTCCTCGGGGATGTTCGACGACGAGGTGACGCTCACGGTCACCGGCGACACCGGAGCGAAGTACCTGACATGGGCGTCGATGCTCATCTGCACCAATGACGGATTCACGGGTATCGACGGCATTCGACTGCCGAAAGAGGTCGGTGACTCGGTGACGGTCACCACCGATGCCTACGACGCCGGCACCGAGGTCAACACCGAGGACTTCGCCGACATCGTGCCGCCCTGCCAGGGACTCGTCGGAATCTCCAGCGATGACCCGGGCACCGGCACGAGCAACCCCCTGCTGGCTGAAGGTGGTGTGATCCATCACCACGGCGGCATCGCCGGTGGTGACGATCTGACGTCGTTGCACGCCTGGACCGACCCGGTCGCGGTCGTTTCGATCGTCAGGGTCGACTGAGAACGGCAACAGCAGGCGAGCCTCGCGGCCCGAGGCTGGCCGGCTGTTGCCGGTTCGTGCAGCCGGGTCGCTCCTGTCGAGCGACCCGGCTGTCGACCGTTCCGACTCCGATGCTCACGTTCGGTGCTGCACCCGGCAACATGGGAGCGAGCCATGGGGGTGATGCAATGACAGTGCCGGGAATCGACGAGCTGCTGGCCGAGTACGAACGGGCGCTCGCCCACACCGACGGTCTGTGGACCGATCTGACCGTCGACGAGCTCGGGTGGCGACCCGATGCCGACTCGAGTGCCATCGGCTGGCACCTGCTGCATCAACCGGCGGTTGCCCACTTCATGGTGCGCAACCTGACCGTGGCGGAACCGCGAGTCGACGCCGAGCTCGAGCGACTCGGTGACTCGGCGACCCCACCGCGCGAGCGCGGCGATCTCCCCGACGCCGAGCGCATCGCGACGTTTCGCGGCATCGTTGCCGACCGTGTGCGGTCGAATCTGCGCGCCGTTGCCGACGGAGACGTCGGTCCTCCCGCGCAGCTCGTGGTCGTCGGCCGCACGCTGCTGACGGCGGTGGTCAACCACGAGTACCAGCACGCCACATGGATTGCCGAGGTTCGATCCGGGCCGCTCGACCGACCGGTTCCCGACCCGCCGACCTCGAGTCTCCTCACGATGCTCGACGGATATCCGATCGTCGTTCCATTCGACTGAGCGAATCCCGCGGTCGGTCACGACACGCCCGGTGTGCCCGTCGTCGGTTCAATCGGCGAGCGGCCCGATGGTCCTGGCGATGAGCGGGACGCCGGGCCGGTACGCGAGGTCGTGGTAGGTCGGTGCGTCGAGCACGACGGCGTGGCCGGCGGCTCCGGGGGTGAGCCGGCCGATGTCGGCACGGCGCAGGGCCGACGCGCCCCCAGAGGTGACCGCGGCGATGGCCTCTTCGATGGTGAGGCCCATGTCGCGCACGGCGAGGGCGACACAGAAGCTGATCGACGTCGTATAGCTCGACCCCGGGTTGCAGTTCGTGGCGATGGCGATCTTCACGCCGGCATCGAGCGCCCGACGGGCGTCGGGATAGGGCTGGCGGGTCGAGAAGTCGGTTGCCGGCAGGAAGGTCGCGACGGTGTCGCTGCCGGCGAGCGCAGCGATGTCGTCGTCGTCGAGATGAGTGCAGTGGTCGACGGAGGCGCAGCCCATCTCGACTGCCAGCAGCACGCCTGGGCCAGGGCCGAGCTGATTGGCGTGGAGCCGCAGCCCGAGCCCGGCCGCCTTCCCTGCTTCGAGCACCCGGCGTGACTGCTCGGCGCTGAATGCGCCGGTCTCGCAGAAAGCGTCGATCCACCTGGCATGGGGGGCCGCGGCGTCGAGCATCTCGCCACACACCAGGTCGACGTACTCGTCGGCTCGACCGTCGAGCTCGGCCGGAACCAGATGGGCGCCGAGGAAGGTGGTCTCGCTGGTGTGCTCGGCCGCGATGCGGAGGCAGCGGACCTCGTGGTCGACGCTCAGCCCGTACCCCGACTTGATCTCGATGGTGGTGGTGCCGGCCCGGTGCGCTTCGGCCAGCCGGGATCGGGTGAGCGCGCGCAGCTGGGCGTCGGAGGCAGCGCGAGTGGCTTCGGTCGTGACTCGGATACCGCCGCCGTCGTAGGGCTTCCCTGCCATCCGGCTGGTGAACTCCTCGGCTCGGTCCCCCGCGAACACCAGGTGGGTGTGGGAGTCCACGAACCCCGGCAGGACGCATGCGCCCCCGGCGTCGATGCGGCGATCGGCGGCCTGGCCTCGTGGGCCGACCGACTCCACCGTGTCATCGGCGATCACCACCGACGCGTCGCGGACGACACCGAGCGGACCTTCCCCGATCTCGGGATCGTTGGTGACGAGGAGGCCGATGTCGTCGATCACCGTGGTCGTCCCGGTTGGTGTCATGGCGTGCTCACCGCTGCGATCGACGAGTGCAGTTCGGCGCGGACGTCGATCGAGACGTGTGCGCCGTCGCGTACGACGACCTTGCCGCCGATGACGACCTGACGCACGTCGGCTGCTGTCGCTGCGAACACGGCTGCCGGCAGGGCCGTGGCCGCGCCGGTTCCCGCCATCCGCACCGAATCCAGGCCGACCGTGATGAAGTCGGCGAGGCCGCCGGCGGCGAGGCGGCCACCCTCGGGCCACCCGATCGAGTCATAACCGGCAGACGTGCCCGCGGCGAGCAGGCTGTGCGAGTCGAACACCCCCCGCCTGTGGGAGACCTGCCGTTGGTCGAGCTCGAGCGCCCGGCACTCCTCGAACGGATCGATGACCGCGTGGGAGTCGGTGCCGAGGCAGATCGCCGATCCGGCTTCGGCGAGAGCCGGAGCCGGGCCGATGCCGTCGCCGAGATCGCGTTCGGTCGTGGGACAGCAACAGCACGACGCCGCCGACGATCCGAGGGCGCCGATGTCGTCGGCCGCGAGGTGGGTGGCGTGAATCGCGGTGAGCCGAGCCGAGATCAGGCCGGCGTCGTCGAGAATCCGGGTCGGTGTCGCCCCGAGCGCGGCCAGGCACTGCTCGTTCTCGGCGATCTGCTCGCTCAGATGGACGTGGACCGGCCAGCGGTTCTCATCGGCGACGCCGGCGACGACCTCGATCGCGTCCGGATCGACGGCGCGGACGGAGTGAACCGCCGCTCCCATCCGCACCATGGCGGACGATGTCGACTGCGTGGTCCGCTCGGCCCACTGTGCCGATGAGTCGTCGCCGAACCGGAGCTGGGGGCCCCTCCGTGGCGAGTACCCGCCTGCGCTCAATCCCCCGTGCAGGTAGCAGGTGTCGAGGAGGGTGAGTCGGATGCCGGCGCTCGCCGCAGCCGCGATCAGCGCCTCACCCATCGCGTTCGGAGAGGCGTACGGCCGGCCTCCGGGCTGGTGATGGACGTAGTGGAACTCGCCGACGGCGGTGATGCCCGCTCGGACCATCTCGGCATAGGTCGCCCGAGCAAGCCGGTGGTAGGTGTCGGGATCGAGGCTTTCGGCGATCGCGTACATCTGGTCGCGCCAGGTCCAGAACGAGCCGGTGCTCGCCTGGGCGCGACCCCGCAGGGCCCGATGAAAGGCGTGACTGTGCGCGTTCGCGAACCCCGGGAGCGTCAGGCCCGGCATCACCGTGGCGCCCGGCGGTGGGGCGCCGCAGCCGGGCCGAATCGAGAGGATCCGGTCGTCCTGGAGGCTGATGAGCACACCGGCTTCGGCGGCCGGGCCGCCCAACCACGCCAGCTCGCACCAGTAGTCGATCACGAGCGGAATCGCTCCTCGAACGCGGTGATGCGCTCGACGAAAGCCGCCCGGTGATGGAACGCGTACTCGTCCCATGTCGCGAGCGTGGCCGGGTCGTCGACCCGGTCGACGAACAAGACGCCGTCGAGGTGGTCGCACTCGTGTTGCCATGTCCCCGCGGTGAGCCCCCGCTCGATCTGCTCGTGCTCGATGCCCCGACGGTCGCGGTAACGAACCCTGACGGTGACATGGCGACGAACCTCGCCCCGGAGCGGGACGGACAGGCAGCCTTCGTTGATCAGCACGGTCTCCGGTACGCCCTCGGCGTCGACCATGGCTTCGATCACCGGGTTGACGGCGATGGTGAGCGGGATCGGTGACTTGTATGGATAGCGGAGGTTGTCGTGCACCTCCATAACGGCGACGCGCTGGAGGGCGCCGATCTGGTTGGCCGCGAGACCTGCGCCGTCGGCGGCCCTCATGGTGTCGATCAGGTCGTCGATGAGCGTCTGGGTCTCGGATGCCGCGATCTGATCGAGCGGTACCTCGACAGCCCGTTGACGCAGGACGGGATCTCCGATCGACCGGATCGGGTGCACGGTCACGATGCACGCTCCCACAGTGTCGGGAACAACGGGTGATCCATCGGCTCACCCGCCGCGAGCTCGTCCTCGAGCCCGGGGAACGCGGGAGAGGTGACCCACGTGCGGGGCGCATGCACCATGTCGTCGCCGAGGAAACGGATCGAGAGCACCCTCCGGGTTCGCCCCGCGGTCCCGCCGGCGCGGTGAAGCGTGAGCATGTCGAAG
>JAOTZB010000367.1 GCA_029861625.1 Acidimicrobiia bacterium | reverse complement strand
TTGGGCGAAGAGCCGAAGGTATTGAGCTCTCAGCGAGCGCGAAGCTGTGATGAGCCTCTTGGGCGAAGAGCCGAAGGTATTGAGCTCTCAGCGAGCGCGAAGCGCGAGCTGTTCGCGATTGGTGATCACGTAGCGCCGGTCGCGTTGGCCGAGCCAGCCGAGCCGGATGAACGAGGCGATCGCCTTGTTGACGCGCTCACGTGACGCGCCGACCATCCCGGCGAGCTCCTCCTGGGTGATGGGCAGGATGAACTCGTCACTGTCGCCGGCGAGCTCGAGCAACCTCTTGGCCGTGCGACCCGAGACATCGAGGAACACCGAGTCGGCGAGGGCATTGTCCATGTTGCGGACACGGCCCGCCAACAACGAGACCACTCGCCACAGCAGCACGGGCTGGGCCTCGTAGAGGTCGCGGACCGGTGCGTACGGAACCTCGAGCACGACCGATGGCTCGAGGGCGCGCGCCTCCGCCGATCGGCCGCGGTCGTCGAACAGACCCATCTCGCCGAACAGGTCGCCGGCCTCCATGAGCGCCACCATCGATTCGCGACCGTCGAGCGACTTGTTCGCGATCGCGATTCGGCCGTCGGCGATCACGTACAGCGCGGCGGCGTCGTCGCCCTCGGCGAAGAGCACGTCGTTGCGGCGAAGTTCGCGAGTAGTGCTCGCAGCCAGGATGGTCCCGATCACGTCGGCAGGAAGATCGCCGAACAGATCGGTTTCCGCGATGAGGGTGGAGAGAGACATCGGTGGCCGTCACACTAGTGGTCATGACCGCGACCGTCCCAGACGCTCAGCCCCCTCTCGCCGCTGCCATCGTGGTCGGCAAAGAGCTGGCCGAGGGATCCGTCGACGCCCTCACTGCTCGCCTGACGCCGCTCGCCCGCGTGGTGCACTCGGCCGGTGAGGATGCCGATTCGTTCGGGCAGGTCCTCATCACAACCGGCCGGAGTGCCGGGCCCGAGGACCTCGTCGCGGTCGTCGACGCCGGCTGCCCGCTCGTGACGGTCGGTCTCGTGCAGCGCATGGTCGCAGCGGTCGAGGGTGATCGAGCCGCCATCGCAACCGGTGCGGTCACCGACACCGTTCGACACGACGACGGCTCGCCGCTCGATCGCGCCGAGGTGGTCGAGGTGCTGTCGCCGCTCGTCGGGCGGGCCGCAACGTTCGGGGCGGTGGCCGCAGATCTCGACGGCGCCAGCGTCGAAGCCGTGCTTCGTGGCCTCCACCGGGTCGGTCTGGTGGTTCGGGCCGTCACCGCCGACTCCAGTGGCGCCCGCGTCACCGATTCCGCCTCGCTGGCGCTGGCTCGTGCAAGAGTTGGCCCGTGAGCGGATCGATCAGGATCGGACAGGGCTTCGACGTGCACCCCTTCACCGACGATCCCGACCGCCGACTCGTGCTCGCGGGCATCGAGTTCACGGGGTGCCGCGGACTGCGCGGACACTCCGACGCCGACGTGGTCGCCCATGCCGTGACCGACGCGTTGCTCGGCGCCGCCGGGCTGGGTGACATCGGCCAGCTCTTCCCCGACACCGACGACCGGTTGGCCGGCGCTGACAGTCTCCTCCTCTTGGGTCAGGCGGTCGGCCTGCTCTCGTCAGCGGGCTGGCGCCCGGGCAACGTCGACTGCACGGTCGTCACCGAGGAACCGCGGCTGGCTCCGAGACGCGACGACATGCAACGCCGTCTGTCCGAGGTCGTCGGCGCGCCGGTGACCATCAAGGGCAAACGCGCCGAGGGGCTCGGCGCGCTCGGTCGTCGCGAAGGCATCGCGTGCTGGGCGATCGCACTGATCGAGGCGGCATGAGTCGCCAGAGTCGGCGATCGAGTGGGCAGCGGGGAGGCCGAGGCGATCGTCGCAGCGGTGGCTCCCGATCCGCCGGCAAGGGTCGCGGCCGCCCGCCACGCGACCGCGACGGGCAGCGTGGCACAACCCCGCAGCGAGGCGATGCGAGGCGCGACACCCAACGCCGTGGTCTCGGCGGCGACCATGTCGAGGGTCGCCACGCGGTCCGTGAGCTGCTCCTGGCCGGAAATCGCCGGGTGAAGGAGGTCGTCATGGCCGACGACCTCGACCCGGCGCCGATCCTCGACGAGATCGTCCAGCTCGCCGACGAGGCGAAGGTCGCGATCCGGAACCTCTCGCGTTCGAAGTTCGAGGCAGCGGCGCGGACCGAGGGCCCACAAGGCGTCATCGCCCACGCCGCGCCGTTGCATCCCGTCGATCTCGAGGACCTGGTGGGCTCGACGGCCGAGCCGGCCTTCTTGTTGCTGGTCGACGGTGTCACCGACCCCGGGAACCTCGGGGCGCTCCTGCGCACAGCCGAATGCGCCGGGGTAACCGGGGTCGTGCTTCCCAGGCACCGCGCCGCCCACGTGACACCGACGGTGACGAAGGCTGCCGCCGGGGCGATCGAACATCTGTCGATGGCGGCCGTCAGTGGCCTCCCGTCGGCCATGGCCACGCTGTCGGAGCTGGGCGTCTGGACCGTCGGTCTCGACGTGGCGGCCGAGCGTGAGCTGTGGGGCATGGACATGGCCGTCGATCCGGTCGCGCTGGTGCTCGGCGCCGAGGGCCGGGGCCTGTCGCGCCTCGTGCGACAGCGGTGCGACCTGGTGGTGACCGTCCCGATGGCCGGGAGCCTGAACTCGCTGAACGTCTCGGCGGCCGGCGCCCTCGCCTGTTTCGAGGTCGCCCGCCAGCGTCGAGCGCACCGCACCGAGACCTGACGGGTAAAAAGCCGGGCGCGACTGGGCCGTCGGAACCAATTCGCGCGTGACCCGTAACGATTCGCCCCTCGGCCGTCGATCTATAGGTGTCACCACAGGTGGACAATCCGGGCGAATCGGGCGAAAGGGCAACGAGACATGGGTATCAGCAGCGCTTTCGGCGCATCGGCGTCGAAAACAACTGTGACCCTCCGCGTGCCTGCGCACAACGAGGTCGGCGCGCACTGTGCGGCGTCCCCGGCCGTGAACGGAGATCCCTCGTGTTGATCAAACGGTTTCGATCCCTGTGCGAGCGGGGGGCGGCTGCGGTCGAGTTCGCGATCGTGTTGCCGTTGTTGGTGTTGGTGATCTTCGGCACGGTGGAGTTCGGTGCGGCGTGGTCGCAGAAGACCGACGTGAACCATGGTGCCCGTGAGGCGGCGCGGTTGGCGGCGGTGAACTTCAATCCGAATGATGTGAGCGGCTCGGCGCAGACGACCGACATCATCAGGGCGGCGTGCAGCCGTATGGGGTCGGACACCGATGCGACGATGTCGTTGAGCGCGGTGAGTCCGGGTGATGTCGCGGTTGGTGATGTGATCGAGGTGTCGGTGGTGCAGGACTTCGCGAGCATCACTGGCTTCGTGCCGGTTGCTGCGAACTTGACGTCGACCGTGCAATTCCGGCTGGAACGGCCGGCGACGTGGGCGGATTCGGCTGCGCCCCTGAGCTGCAACGGATTGTGATGGCGATGCGGAGAAATGACACGAATTCGAACGAGCGAGGAGCGGTCCTGCCGCTGATCGCGATCATGATCGCGGCGGTGACGACGTTCGCCGCGCTGGCGGTCGATCTGGGCAACGTGACCAACGAGCGTCGCCAGGATCAGTCGACGGCCGACGCGGCCGCGCTCGGCGC
>JAOTZB010000069.1 GCA_029861625.1 Acidimicrobiia bacterium | reverse complement strand
GTTCTACCGCGTTCCCACCCGCCGAGAGCTGCTTCCGCTCCGAGATCGCCTGGAACGGGGTCGCGATCTCGCACTCGAGGTCGTCGACTTCGTGGCCGCGTTCGACTTCCCCGACCAGGAGATGGACTACGAGCTGGTCTCGGTCGCTCATCCCGACGAGTACCCCGTACTCGGTGAGCGGATCGTGTCGGACCGTGGACTCGACATCGACGCGGCCGCATTCCTCGACCACGTCGAAGAGCACCATGTCGAGCACTCGACGGCACTCCACGCACGGCTCCTGGAACGGGGTGAGTACCTCGTCGGACCGCTCGCCCGCTACAGCCTCAACGCCTCCAAGCTCGCGCCCGGCGCCGCGGCCGCGGCGCGAGACGCGGGCCTCGGGCCCACGTGTCACAACCCGTTCCGCAGCATCGTCGTCCGTGCCGTCGAGGTGGTGCACGCGTTCGAAGTCGGCCTCGACATCATCGAGGGCTACGAGCCGCCCGACCGACCCGATGTCCAGGTCGAGGTGCGGGCCGGTGTCGGTCACGGCGTCACCGAAGCACCCAGGGGACTCCTGTATCACCGCTACGAGATCGACGATGCCGGGCTCGTCGCCGACGCGGTGATCATCCCGCCCACATCGCAGAATCAGGCAACGATCGAACACGATCTGTGGCACTACGTCGAGCATCACCTGCATCTCGAGGACGACGATCTGCGCCGTCGGGCCGAGGTGACCATCCGCAACCACGACCCGTGCATCAGCTGCGCCACCCACTTCCTCGACCTGACCGTGGAGCGATCGTGATGCCGGCCACCGCGACGCCCCACGTGGTGATCATCGGCATCGGCAATCCCATGCGCCACGACGACGGGATCGGTCCGGCGGCCGTCGAGTCGCTCGAATCGTCCGACCTGACCGGGACGGGCCAGGGCGTGGAGCTGCTCACCCTCGACGGCGAGCCGACCCGGCTGGTGGAGGCATGGCGCGATCGCCGGCGCGCCATCGTGATCGACGCCGCGTGTTCGGGTGACCCAGCCGGCTCCATCCACCGGATCGACGTCGGATCGGACCCGTTGCCGCCCTGGACCGCCGCGCACAGCTCACACGGCACCGGCCTGGCCGAGGCCGTCGATCTGGGCCGGACGCTCGGCCTGTTCCCGGATCACCTCGTGGTGTTCGGGATCGAAGCCGGCGACGTTTCGCTCGGAGAGGGTCTCTCGAGCGAGGTCAGGGCCGCACTGCCGTCCCTGATCGAGCAGGTCACGGCCGAGGCGATGACGGTCGCGCGGCGTCGACTCATCGTGGCCGGTGTCGTGCAAGGCGTCGGGTTCCGCCCATCTGTTCACCACCTTGCGACGGAGCTCGCGCTCACCGGGTTCGTCCGCAACGAGATGACGCACGTCCGCATCGAGATCGAGGGGCCGCTGCCGAGCCTCGAATGGTTCGAGGAACGACTCCGGGCCGAGAGCCCACCCATGGCCCGGATCGACACGATCGAGGCGGAAGAGATCCCGTGTCGAGGCGAGTCGACCTTCCGGATCGACGCGAGCACGAGCGCCGATCGGAACGGACCGGTCACGCTCATTCCGCCCGATACCGCGGTGTGCGACGACTGCCTCGACGAGCTCTTCGACCCCGGCGACCGCCGCTACCGGTACCCGTTCATCACATGCACGAACTGCGGCCCACGATTCACGATCATCGAGTCCCTTCCGTACGACCGCCCGAACACCACCATGCGCCGCTTCTCGCTGTGCGAGGCCTGCGACGCCGAGTATCACGATCCGGCCGACCGGCGACACCACGCCCAGCCGCTCGCCTGCGAGCGCTGCGGCCCGACCGTGTGGCACGAACGGGCGCGGCACATCACACGCGGAACCGACCGGGCCCTCGCCCGGGTCCACCACGACCTCCGGGACGGTCGTGTGGTCGCGATCAAGGGCCTCGGCGGCTATCACCTGGCCGTGGACGCAACCGACGACGACGCCGTGGCGCGTCTGCGCGACCGCAAGGCTCGCTTCGACAAGCCGTTCGCCGTCATGGTTCCCGATCTCGCTGTAGCCCGCCGTCTCGCCCACATCGACGAGGCCGGCGCCGCGGCCCTCGAATCGGCCGCTCGCCCCGTCGTGTTGGTCCCGGCTCGTGACGACTCCGACCTGTCGTCGCTGGTGGCCCCCGGCAATCCGCTGGTCGGGCTGATGCTGCCCTACACGCCGCTGCATCACCTCTTGTTCCGAGCGGTGCCCGGGCAGGAGACCACCGTGCCCGGCGCGCTGGTCATGACCAGCGGCAACATGGCCGGTGAACCCATCTGCTCCGACGACGTGGACGCTCGCATTCGACTCGCCGACCTGGCCGACAGCGTGCTCGCCCACGACCGACCGATCCACGTCCCCTGCGACGACTCGGTCACCAGGGTCATCGACGGCGTCGAGTCGCCGATCCGGAGGAGTCGCGGGTTCGCGCCGCTTCCCGTCCGGCTCCCGACGACCACGCCGCCGGTGCTGGCGGTCGGCGGCGAGATCAAGAACACGTTCGCCTTGGCCACGGGCCGAACGGCGTGGATGAGCCAGCACCTCGGCGACATGGACAACCTCGAGACGCTCGACGCGTTCGAGACCTCCGTCGAGCTGCTCAGCCGCCTGTACCGGACCGAACCCGAGCTGTTGGCCGTCGATGCGCATCCGGGCTACCGAACCCGGCGCTGGGCGCGAGATCACGCCGACGGACATCACATGGTCGAAGTGCAACATCACCACGCGCACCTGGCGTCGTTGATGGCCGAACACGGTCTCGACGGACTCGAACCGGTGATCGGATTCGTGTTCGACGGCACCGGCTACGGCACTGACGGCGCAGGCTGGGGAGGCGAGGTCCTGATCGGCGGGTACGCCGACGTCGAACGATGGGGTCATCTGGCCGAGGTGTCGCTGCCGGGGGGTGACAGCGCTGTCCGCAACCCGTGCCGCGTCGCGCTCGCCCACCTGTCGGCATCGGGTCTCGAGTGGTCCGACGATCTTCCCTCGGTCCGGACCTGTGACGCGACCGAGCTGCGAGTGCTCTCGCAGCAACTGACCACGGGAACACACTGTGCGAGGAGCACGAGCATGGGCCGCCTCTTCGATGCGGTGGCGTCGTTGCTCGGGCTCAGGCAGCGGATCACCTACGAGGCCCAGGCCGCAATCGAGCTCGAGATGTTCGCTGACGAGGCCACGGGGCCCGCGACGGAGCTTCGCTTCGATGTCGACCCGACGGGCACCATCGACGCCACCCCGATCCTGCGCGATCTCGTTCGTGGCATCCGATCGGGTGTCGACCGGCGCTCGCTGGCCCTCGGCTTCCACGAAGCCGTCGTCGAGGTCATGGCCACCTGCGCCGAGCGCGTCCGTCGCGACCGGTCGCTCGACGTCGTCGGTCTCACCGGCGGCGTGTTCCAGAACGGGCTGCTGACGAGGCTCGCCGCGAGCCGACTCCGCGCGATGGGCTTTCGCGTCCTCACCCACCGCATCGTGCCGGCCAACGACGGCGGGCTCGCGTTGGGACAGGTGATGGTTGCCGCCCATCGTGCCACGACGACGAGTCGGGACCGGGGCGCCGGACCATGTGCCTAGGCGTACCCGGCCGCATCGTCGACACCCATGACGACCGCGGGACACCGATGGCGACGGTCGACTTCGGTGGCGTGACCAAGACGGTCTGTCTCGCCTACACGCCCGACGCCGGCATCGGTGACTACACCATCATCCACGCCGGCTTCGCCATCGCCATCCTCGACGAGCAGGCCGCGCTGGAGTCCCTCGAGCTCTTCGAGCAGCTCGGGATCGTCTCGGCGACGACCGACGAGATCGCACCGTGAAGTACCTGAGCGAGTTCGCCGACCCCGTGCTCGCCCAGCGTCTCCTCGACGAGATCAGCGCCACGGTGACGAGACACTGGGCGATCATGGAGGTCTGCGGCGGCCAGACCCACTCGATCATCCGCAACGGGATCGACCAGCTGCTGGCCGACGAAGTCGAGCTGATCCACGGGCCGGGCTGCCCGGTGTGCGTGACCCCGGTCGAGCTCATCGACCGTGGCCTCCGCATCGCCGCGATGCCCGACGTCATCTTCTGTTCCTTCGGCGACATGGTGCGGGTCCCGGGGTCCGCCGGCGACCTCTTCGCGGTGCGGGCGGCGGGTGGCGACGTCCGCGTCGTGTACTCACCCCTCGATGCCGTCGCCGTTGCCGAGGAGAATCCGTCGAAGGAAGTGGTCTTCTTCGCCGTCGGATTCGAGACGACTGCGCCCGCGAACGCGATGGCCGTCCATCAGGCCCACGAACGGGGCCTGACCAACTTCTCGGTGCTGGTCAGCCATGGGGGGGGGCCCCCCGCGATCGAGGCCATCGTCACCTCGCCCGAATCGCGGGTCGACGCCTTCCTGGCCGCCGGCCACGTCTGCACCGTGATGGGAACCCGCCAGTACGAGGCGATCGTGACCGAGCATCGTGTGCCGATCATCGTCACCGGATTCGAGCCCCTCGACGTGCTCGACGGCATCCGGCGCGCCGTCCGCCAGCTCGAAGCCGGGCGGGCCGAGGTCGAGAACGCCTACGCCCGCGCGGTCCGGCGCGACGGGAACGAGGTCGCGAAGGGGATGCTCGCCGACGTCTTCGAGCCGACGGACCGCCAGTGGCGTGGGATCGGACCGATCCCCGCGAGTGGCTGGAGACTCACGTCGCGATATCGCTCCTACGACGCGGAGATCCGGTTCGGGGTGGGCGACCTCGCGGTCGAGGAGAGCGGGCTGTGTCGATCCGGCGATGTCCTCCAGGGCATCATCAAGCCGAGCGAGTGCGAGGCGTTCGGCACCGCCTGCACGCCACGCCACCCACTCGGGGCGACCATGGTGTCGACCGAGGGAGCCTGCGCCGCCTACTTCCAGTACCGGCGCCTCGGCGACGAGGTGGTGCCCGGTGGTTGACGGTTGGACCTGCCCGCTCCCCCTGCGTGACTACGCCAAGGTGACGATCGGCCACGGTGGTGGCGGCCAACTGACCGACGAGCTCATCCGTCACCTCTTCCTCCCCGCGTTCGGCGACGCCGCGGTCGACGCGACACCCACCGACTCGGCGGTGGTGGCCATGGCCGGGCACCGGCTGGCCTTCACCACCGACAGCTATGTCGTTCGGCCGCTCTTCTTCCCTGGCGGCAACATCGGCGAGCTGGCTGTCAACGGCACGGTGAACGACCTTGCCATGGCCGGTGCCCAGCCCCTCGCCCTCTCGACGGCGTTCGTGCTCGAGGAAGGACTCGAGCTCGACGTGCTCGGTCGCGTGGCCACGGCCATGGGCGAGGCTGCAGTCCGCGCCGGAGCCCGACTGGTCACCGGCGACACCAAGGTGGTCGATGCCGGCCAGGCCGACGGCATGTACATCACCACAGCCGGCATCGGGTTGGTGCCCGCCGATGTCGACGTTCGCCCCGAACGAGCGGCACCCGGCGACACGATCATCCTGAGCGGACCCGTCGGGCTGCACGGCACGGCCGTGCTCAGCGTCCGAGAAGGGCTGGAGTTCGGCACCGAGCTCCGCTCGGACTGCGCTCCCCTCAACGGTCTCGTCCAGTCGATGCTCGCCACGGACGGCGACATCCACCTCCTACGCGACCTCACCCGAGGCGGCCTCGCTGCGGCGCTCTGCGAGATCGCCGAGACCGCTGGATTCGGCATCCGTTTCGACGAGTCGGACGTCGCCGTCCCACCTGAGGTCCGGGCCGCGTGCGGCTTCCTCGGCCTCGATCCGATCCACGTCGCCAACGAGGGGAAGCTCGTCGCGATCCTCCCGGCCGACGACGCCGACACCGTGCTCGAAGCCATGCATGCTCATGAGCTCGGGGCCGACGCGGTGGTCATCGGAGCCGTCACCGACGAACACCCCGGCGTGGTGGTGGCCCGAACGGCGCTCGGTGCGCACCGCATCGTCGACCGCCCCCTCGGCGAGCAGCTCCCGAGGATCTGTTGAGTCCCGATCGGCTCACCGCTGTCGGCCGCCGGGGAGCGTGACGGGGATTCAGCTGGGCGCAAACACCTCGATGTCGTCTTCCGACCGTTGCTGTTGCTCGACTTGCTCGAGGATCCTCTCGGTGTTCCGTCGAGTGGCCTCGACGTTGTCGAACATGATGCGCGGCGGGAAATCCTCGGGCATCTGCTCCATACACGCCTGCATCTTGTCCCACATCGTGGGCCTGGGACCGGCTGAGGAACGTTTCCTGGTTGCCGCGACAGCGGCGATCACCGCACACCCCGCCGCGGTGCCGATGACGAGTTTCTTGTTCATGTCGTCTCTCCTGGTATCGGGCTGGCC
This sequence comes from Acidimicrobiia bacterium, assembly GCA_029861625.1. GTDB lineage: Bacteria > Actinomycetota > Acidimicrobiia > Acidimicrobiales > JAHEJN01 > JAOTZB01. The sequence continues at coordinate 7,110 of JAOTZB010000069.1, read as the reverse complement.
CGCAGGTGTGGCCGGCTGAGAACGGAGGCACCCGTTCACCGTCACCACCTCATCCGAGCACGGGGCGCGTCTCTGACCAAGAGGCGAACGTCCCGGCCAGGCCCGGACGGGCCATTGGACCCTAGGCAGACCGGCGCCGCCCCTCGACGATGATCCGTGACCGGCGACGACGCTGTGATGGGTCGCGAGGAAGGAGTGGCTGTGCGGTGCACCTGTGCGGTGTACAACCGTGAGGAGAAATACCCCCAGGGGTATATTGTCGACGGTATGACGAATGGATGAGTCGACGATGTCGTTGTTCTTCGCGCTGCTGAGCCTGCTCGCGTTGGGGTTGGCCGCTCTGGCCGGCGCCTCGCTGGTCACGTCCCGGCTGGCACCGCTCAGAGATGCCGTCCGCGACGGCGGTCTCTGGGTGGCCACCGCAGTCGCGGCAACGGCCATGGCCGGCAGCCTCTACTACTCCGAACAGGCCAATTTCAGGCCGTGCACGTACTGCTGGTACCAGCGCATCGCCATGTACCCCCTCGTGGTCGTGCTGGTGATCGCCGCGGCCCGACGGAGTCGCGATGCCCACTGGACCGTCGTACCCCTCGCGACAATCGGCGCGGCGATCAGCATCTACCACTACCAGCTCCAGGTCTTCCCCGATCAGGGTTCGAGCTGCGGGCTCGATGCGCCGTGCACGTTCCGGTGGGTGGAGCAGTTCGGCTTCATCTCCATCCCGTTCATGGCCCTGTCCGGATTCCTGGCCATCATCGCCCTCACGCTCGCTGCGCGCCCCGAGGAGGCCCCCGCCCGATGAGCAACAACCCGAGCCGCAAGATCGCACGCCGCCGGCAGCACCACCCACCGAACAGGGCCGACGACCGGGCCAGGCGGAACCGGCTCCTCCTGCTCGGCGGGCTCGCCGCCGCGGTGATCTTCGCGCTCGTGATCGCCGCCGCGGTGACCACAGGAGGCGACGATGACTCCGTGGCCGCCGGTTCGAACGTCGCCAGCGACATCGAAGGCGAGACCGGACAGGCCGAGATCATCGGCGACCCGCTCCCCCGGCACGACACGAGCCTCGCCACCGATCCGGCCGTCGGTGCCACTGCACCGGACATCTCCGCGTCGCAGTTCGACGGGACCCGCGTCTCGATCGACACCGCCGATGGCACCGGCCGGCTGATCGGGTTCTTCGCGCACTGGTGCCCGCACTGCCAGCGAGAGATCCCCACCGTGGTCGACTGGATGGCACAGGGCGCGGTGCCCGACGGCGTCGAGGTGGTCGCGCTGTCCACCGGCGTGAGCGAGGGCGACCCGAACTACCCGCCGTCGGCCTGGTTCGAGCGGGAAGGTTTCACCGGCGCCGTCCTGCGCGACAGCGCCGACGATGCCGTCGCAACCGGCTACGGCTTGAGCGGCTTCCCGTACTGGGTGGCGGTCGACGCCGACGGGACCGTCATGTGGCGCGCCAGCGGCGAGCAGACACCCGAACAGCTCGCGGCGATGGCCGAGCTCGTGTCCTGAGCCGACTCAGCGCCGCTGGAGGTATTCGGCAGCCGCGTCGGGGCCAATCGCCTCGAGCTGGTCGGCGACGAATCCGTCGCGCGCCCTGGCGCGAGGGTGGGTGAAGCCGGCCCCGATCACGATCTCGCCCGGGCCGCACATCACGAGTCGAGAGACGCGCCGCCCATGGTCGGAGAGCTCCTTCCACCGCTCGTAGGGCATCGATCGGATGATGCCCTCGCTGCGGAACCACGGCGCGAAGTACTCGATGTTGGGCAGCGCCCTCACCTCCCTCGACAGGTTGGGCGTGCCGCCGTGCCATGCCCGGTTGTCGCGGATGATCGCACTCCGGGCCGGGACCGGACAGAGCGTGCTCGTCTTCATCCAGTCGGGCTCGTCGGCGAGGTTGGGTATCGGGTCATGCCATTGCTGGCTGCCGGGGATCTGTCGGATCGGACCGTTCTCCGTGGTCAGGTCGACCGTCGGGAAGTTGATCGTGACGACCGGTGCTGGCAAGTCGCGAATCTTGACTCGGCCGGAGGGATCGTGGGGTTCGGCCCAGATGTTGTCGGCATGCAGCCCCTGGTACTCGATGGCGCCGGGCATCGCGAGGTCGCCACCACCACCGCCGACCACATAGTTGGCTGACCCGAAGATCTCGGTGAGGATCGGCGTGGTCGTCGGGAGGTCGATCAACGCGGTCCACGCCCGCTCGTGGAGCCGGTGACGAGACGCCGAGGTGGCCCCGAAGGAGTACCGGTGGGGCAGGCCGCCCGCCCCTCCACCGACCGCGCAGGTCGGGTCGATCTCGACGAGGGCATCGATCACCCGATCCGTGGCGGCGCGGATGTCCGAGAGCTCGTCGACGGACAGTGCCTCTGCGACGACGACGAACCCGTCGCGGTGGAACAGCTCGGCGGCCCGGCTCACCTCGCTCGGGGCCACGATCTCGAGACCCTCGATCCCGTTCTCGCGACCGAGCCTCTCGCGGAGGGCGACCACGTTCGGATCGTCGAACGCGCGCGTCCATCCGGCGCACATCGGATCTCCCGCCACCAGGTTGCGATGCTCCGGAGTGGTCTCGATCTCGATGTCGGGTTCGGGTGTGTCGAGGCCCAACACGTTCGTGTTGTCGCCGTAGGCCTCACGGGGCCGATTCGCCAGGCCGTTCGGCGGCACCGACGAGTGCCAACCCGCCCTGGCCTCGGCAATGGCGCGAGCGGTCGTCACGGCGCGATGACCACCTTCATCGCGTCGCCGGCCCCGAGGGCGGTCTGCATGGCCGCGACGGCGTCCTCGATCCGGAACCGGTGGGTGACCGCTCGATGGAAGGGGATCGACCGGTGATTGTCGGCGAGCATCTGCAACGTGGCGTCGTAGGCCCTGGCGTCTTCACCGGCGACGCCGACCACGGTGAGATTGCGCCCGAGGAGGTCGGCCGGGTTGAGATCGACGGGGCCCATGTCGACGAAGGCGCCGACCTCCAGCAACGTCCCACCGTCGCGGAGCAGGCTCAGTGCCGGGCCGAAGCTGTCGGGATGCCCGGTCGCGTCCACCACGACATCGACGCCGCCATCGACGAGCCCGCGCACGGCGGCCGTCGTCTCGCTCGGATCATCCCCGGCCACGAGGCAGTCGGTTGCACCCAGGTCGGCGGCGATGTCGAGGCGGGCATCGAATCGATCGATGGCGATGACGCGGTCGGCTCCGTCGAGCGCGGCCTTGGCCGCGTGCACGAGCCCGACCGGTCCCACGCCGACGACCGCGATCGAGTCGCCGGGACGCAGGCCGCCCGGTCGCGGCATGCGGGCGACGAGGTCGAGGCTGTGGGTCACCGCGAACAGCTCGGTGAGCACCGCCACCTCATCGGGCAGGTCGTCGGGAACCTTGAAGACGGGGGTGTTGGCCAGCAGGTAGAGGTACTCGGCGAACCCGCCGAAGAGGTGCGGTGGGTTCGAGCTCGACAGCGAGTTCCCGTAGTTCTCGAGGTTGCGACAGAAGTAGTAGGGGAAGTCGTCGAGGCAGAACCGGCACCGACCGCAGGCCCGGTTGGGCGCCGGCACGATGCGGTCACCGACCGCGAGCGGTGAGCCGTCGAAGGCAGTGGCCCCGCCCGAGCCGATCCCGGCGATGATGCCGACGTTCTCGTGACCCTGGATGATCGGGAACGGCGTCGTGCTCGCGTGATCGGTTCCCGCATACTGTTCGGTCTCACCCCGATAGGTGTGTTTGTCGGTGCCGCAGATCCCCGACGCCAGCATCTTCACGAGCACTGCTCCGGGCTCGAGATCGGTCGGCATCGGATACCGCTCGACCCGTAGGTCGAACGGCGCCACCAGGGTCGCCGCCTTCACCATCTCGGTCATCGGATCCACCGCGATTCTCATGCTGCCAGGGGCTCCGACGTTACCGCTCGAACGCTGCTCGGCCGTCGGCGGCCGAGAGCGCGGACTTCGTGTAGGTGGAGGTGCCGGCGGACAGGAGCTCTCGTGCCGCGGCCGCCAGCGCCCCGTAGGCGGCGAAGGCCAACGCGCCTCCGGTCGAGACCCGTTATCGGGAATCGACGGCCTGCACGACGTGATCCTGGTTCGGCGACTGCACGCCGATGCCGCCCTTCATCGGCGGCGGGATGACCGCGATGGGCCGACGATCGGTCGGCGTCTCCCGCTCGATCGCCCGGAAGTTGGCCATCAACATCATGCGGCAGAGATACCGGAAGCCCTCGACCGATCCTGAGGGTCCCCGTCGGGGGTCTCCCTGATGACGATTCGGCCCGCCGCCTTCAGGGTGTCGCAGAAGTCGTCCCACGCTTCGCCCGACAACAACCGCTCGGCAGCCGCCCGTACATTGTCTGGCACATCGTCTGGCACATCGACTGGCACATCGTCTGGGTCCATCGGCACGAAACTGGCCTCGCCGACCGCGTGATCCGGCGAGTGAGGTGTGGCAGGGTTGCGGCACAAACCGATGAGTGGCTGGTGGGAACAATGATCGAAGGTCGACGGAAACATCCGGTCATCGGGGTGGCTCTCGGCCTGCTCGCAGTCCTCGCCGGCGCCGTGGTGCTGCCGATCGCCGCCCAGGACGATGCCGGCGACCAGATCGCGAGCGCCGCGGTGAGCACTTGCGCCGCGAGCCGAGGGGTGAACAACACGGCGCCCATCGACATCGACGCCCTCCCGGGCGGCGGGTTCGTGACGACCGGTGTGCCCGGCCTGCATCTGTTCGAGGGGGGCGGCTCGTGGCAGGGCTCGTTCCTGACCCAGGAGGTCCTCACACAGACCGACGTCGGGCCCAGCGGGCGGATCGCGACCATTCGGGAGCAATCCGGGAGCACGACGGTCATGGTCGTCGACAGCGGCACCGGCGACGTCCAGGCATTCACGCTCACTGATGTGCGGCCCACGAGTGTGTTCTGGGCGAATGCGACAACGCTCTACCTCAACGACATCAGAGTCAGGCGCATCGTCACGCTCTCACTCGACGACGGAACGGTCGCCCCGTTCATCTCCGGGCTACCCGAGTTCTCCCGGCCGGTGGCCTCCGATCCCGCCGGCGAGCTCTACGTGGAGGTCTTCGATGGGGCGACGTTCGCATCGTCGATCCGCCGCTACCTGCCCGACGGTTCGCTCGCTGTCGAGTTCCCTGTCGACGGCGAAGCCCTGGGGTATGCCGACGCGGCGTCCGGGCAGCTCATCGCCGTCGGACTGCAGATCACCACCTACGCGCCGGATGGATCGGTTGTCAGCACGACTCCGTCCGGACTCACCCAGGCGGTCACGCCGCCGACCGCGGCGGTGACGACGGACGGCGCACTCTGGATCGCCGATCCCGAGCTCGTCTACCGGTCGCCGGGCATCGGGCAGACCGCGGCCCCATTCGCCATCCCCCGGCCCGCCATCGGGGTCGACGCGCCGGGACACGCTGTCGGCGCGGGCACGTTCGGTACGACATCGATCGGATCGCGGATCGACGATCAGAACGGCCGCATCGTCGGCCTCACGGGCACGATCGAACAGTTCGTACACGCGAGCGGCCTCTCGGCGGCCGTCATCCGCGGCGTCGGTTCGGCCGACGGCGGCATCATCTGGCTTGTCGAAGCAGACGACGGGAGCCGATCGTTGGCCACCAGTGGTGGCTCATTCGAGTCTGCTCCGATCGGATCCGTCGCGATCGTCGACTCCGTCGGAGGCGACCTCCCCGGAATCTGGACGGTGGACCTGGCAGGACGGCTATGGCGGACGACACCCGGCGGTGCAACGCTCGTCGGGTCCAACCAGGGGATCGTCGCCGGATTCGTAGACGTCGACCAGGCCTATCGGGTCTACGCGGACGGTCGGGTCACCGTCCAGCCCATCATCGGCCTGGACGGTGGTACCGAGACAACAGTCGTCGAACCGGCCGACTATCCGACGCCGCCCGTCGTGCGTGATCTCACCATCCAGTTCGACGCGATCTGGGTTGCGGATGCGAGTGGCGCCGTCCACGCCTTCGCGAAGCAGAGCGGCGCGCCGTTCGGCGCGATCACCGACATCGGCGGGCTCGGCGGCGGTCCGCTCGTCGACCCGGTCGCGGCCATGGCATCGACAGACCGCGTGGGCGTCGTCGACCGCGGCACACTTGCCATCGCCACGATCGTCTGCGATGGCCCGCTCGTCGACCAGACACCGACGCCTCCGGTCGTGGGGCCCCAGTTCACCGGCTGACCACGCCGACCCAGCTGCGCGAGCTCTTCGATCGGCTGCTCGCCTACGAGGCCGAGAGCTCAGCGTAGGTGGCGCCGCGCGGCGGCGACCATGGGTCAAGGGGCGTGGTAGGCCACCACACCAGCGACGACCACCGCGCGCACCCGGGCGGGCGTGTGATCGTCGGCTGGTTCGACGACGACGACATCGGCCTGCGCCCCGGGTTCGAGTCGACCCCGGTCGGCCATCCCCACCGCACGAGCAGGTGCCTCCGACACCGTGGTCCATGCGGCACCGAACGAGCCCAGCCCGAGGCGGGACATGACGAACGGGGCGTGCAGGAGCGAGGGGTAGTGGTAGTCGGAGCACAGCAGTGATCCGGCGCCGTCGGCCACGGCATCACGGACCGACATGTGACCGAGGTGGGATCCGCCCCGGACCAGGTTGGGCGCGCCGAGCGATACGTCGATACCGGCTCGCCGGTACCGGTGCGCCAGCTCGATCGACGTGGGGAACTCGGCGATCGCGACGCCGAGCTCGACGTCTCGCCGCAGGTTGCCGTCGTCATGGGAGTCGTGGCTGGCCGTCGCACACCCGGCATCGGCCGCAGCCGCGGCGAGACGAGGCTCCTGTTCGAGACCGGTGGGCCGCCGATCGATCGCCGACGCGAGAAGCTCCTCGAGGGTCGCCTCGTCGACCCCACTGCGCTCGATCTGCTCACGGGTCAACCCCGTCACCGTGGCGATACCACCCGGCGTGTGGTCGTTGAACGACAGGAGGCCGACCGCCCCGGTTCGTATCCATTCCTCCAGCTCGTCGGCGTCCTCGGTGTTGCACCGCTCGTGGCGAACGTGGAGCTCGACCCGCGGCGTTCGTCGCCGCCGTCGAAGGGCCGCGATGAGCTCGCGTACTGTCGCTCGGCTGCGGAGGCCGG
>JAOTZB010000366.1 GCA_029861625.1 Acidimicrobiia bacterium | reverse complement strand
ACGCCGTTCGCTTCGCTCACTAACGGAGTATCGGCTCCGCCGAAACGTCGCCGGCCCCCCAGCCACAGAGGGTTCGAAAGCCGTCCGACAAGGCCACCAGATGCGCAATGGCCTCCCGCTGAGGTCAGGTATCCTCGCCGTCTGCTGTCCGGCTGGGGGAGATCGGAGTGCGTATGGCGGGCGAACGCGTCACGTGGCACCACGGTCTGGTCGCGAGATGGTGGGCTCAGTTCAATCGCGACGGCGATGACATCAGCTACTTCCAGCGGGTGATCGAACGCAGCGGTGAACCTGCCCTCGATCTCGCCTGCGGCAGCGGACGCCTACTGGTGCCATTCCTGCGTGCGGGGCTCGATGTCGACGGCTGCGACGTCTCGGAGGACATGCTCGCCCACTGCGCCGCCTTGGCTGAGAGCGGGGGGCTCGACGCGCGACTGGAGCGGCAGTCGATGGGCGCTCTCGACCTACCGAGGCGCTACAAGACCGTCGTGATCTGCGGATCATTCGGAATCGGAGGCACGCGCGCCGACGACCGTGAGGCTCTGCGCCGTGGCCATCGCCACCTCGAGCCCGGCGGCACTCTCGCCTTCGATCTCTATCTGCCCAACTTCGAGAAGAGAAGCTGGGGCGCGTGGCTGCCCGAGGGCCGACCATCATTGCCCACCGCCTGGCCCGAGCACGGCGATCGAAAGCAGTGCGCGGATGGGACCGAACTGGAGCTCAAGAAGCGGGTGCTGGAGTTCGACCCGCTCGATCAGGTCGTCAGGCGCGAGCTTCGCGCCGAACACTGGGTGGACGGCGAGCTCGTGGCGACAGAGGAGAGCGCGCTCTCGATCAACCTCTACTTCAAGAGCGAGGTGCTGTTGATGCTCGAAGCCTCGGGATTCGAGGAGATCCGGGTGACTGGCGGACTCAGCGACCGCGACGCGCAGCCATACTATGACGAGCGCGTCGTGTTCACCGCGACTGCGGGCTGACAGAGGTACGTCCTCTTCGGTACCTGACAACGGTGCGCTGCTCGTCGGGAGGAGGCGGGCTGGCTACACCGTGAACTTGCCCCGGCGGATTCGGTCGGCCTCCATCAGCTCGACCTCGTGGGAGCCGGACACGACGATCTCGGGGTCCGGCACGAAGTCGAGCGACATGTTCCGGTCCGCGTAGTCGACCGCACCGAGTATGACCCGCATGGCGTTGAGCCGGGCCTTGTGCTTGTCCTTGGACCGGATGATCGTCCACGGAGCCCGGCTGGTGTGGGTCCGCCGCAGCATCTCGTACTTGCGCTCGGTGAACTCGTCCCAGAGGTCCTGGGCTTGGACGTCGATCTCGCTCAGCTTCCACTGGCGCAGGGGGTCGTCACGGCGACGGTCGAAACGACGCTGCTGCTCCTCCTTGGTGACCGAGAAGTACAGCTTCTGGAGGATCGTGCCCTGCCGCACGAGGTCCTTCTCGAAGCCAGTGACGCCGCGCAGGAAGTTCTCGTGCTCCTCAACGGTGCAGAACCCGAACACGGGCTCGACCATCGCCCGGTTGTACCAACTCCGGTCGAACAGCACGATCTCGCCCGCGCGTGGGAACTCCGCCACGTACTTCTGGAGGTACCACTGGCCCCGTTGCTCCTCGGTCGGCCGCCCGAGCGCGACCACTCGGTAGTGCTTTTCGTTCATGTAGCGCGTGACACGGCGGATCGTGCCGCCCTTGCCGGCGGCGTCGCGCCCCTCGAAGAGCACGATCATCTTCATCTCGTGCGCCTCGAGGTGGCGCTGCAGCTTCAGGAGCTCGACCTGGAACGGTTCGAGGTCCCCCTCGCGACGAGATCGCGACTCGAGCTTCTTCCGTTTGGACCTCTCGTCTTCCAGCTCGCACCGCAACCGCTCGATCTCAGCGCGCACGTCTGCTGGGCTACTCGAACCGTCGGCTGTCGCGTCGTCGGCGGTTCCGACGACCTCCCTGGGCTGGAGCGGGTTGTCGCGCATGCCCCCCCTTGTACCGCCGCTCGGCGCTCAGCGCCAGCACGAGGCCGAGAGCTTCCTATCCGCACCGGGCGGGCCGGACCCACGGACCGCCCGGTGACGGCAAGCGGGTGGGCGAGGCTGTCCTCGGGCTCGACCCACTCGTTCAGATGCAGCCTGGCAAGGCGCGGCCACCCTGCGTGGCGTGATCAGGACTGACCCGGCCCGACCCGAGCCGTGGCCGCCGTGACCTTGGTCTCTGGCTCGCAGACTGTCCTCCGGCCACGGTGACAGCCATGAAGATCACCCGCGTTGCTGTCGGTCTGGCCGCGGCCTCCTTCCTCTGGCTGACCACCTCAGGCCCAGCAGCCACCGCCCCAGACGACATCGGCGAGCGCGGGTCCCACGAGGAACTCACCTGCTTCGGCGAGCCACCCACCATCCTCGGTACAACCGGCCCCGACGTCATCATCGGCACTGCCGGCCCCGACGTCATCGTGGCCCGAGCCGGCGACGACCGCATCGAAGGCCGCGGCGGCGACGACCTCATCTGCGGAGGGATCGGCGTCGACACGATCTTCGGCGGACGGGGAGGCGACCAGATCTCGGCAGGACCGGGACTGTACGACGACGTCCTCAGAGGCGGACCCGGCAACGACACCATCGACGCCGTCAGAACCAGCAGCCTGGTGATCGGCGGAACCGGCGACGATGAGATCAGCGCCCGCCAGGGGGTCCAACGAGTCTTCGGCAACGACGGTGACGACACGATCACCACCCACAACAGCGACGACATCGTCGTGCGAGGCGGACCCGGCAACGACACCATCAGGGGCGGCGGAAACCACGGTGACGGCGAAAGGCTCCACGGCGGCGAAGGCAACGACAGCATCGGCTTCAACGGGAAGCGCGGAGGAACCGCCTCGATCTTCGGTGGCCCGGGCAACGACACCCTCAACGGCAGGTTCGTGTTCGGCGGCGATGGCGACGACATCCTCCGCGGGGGCCGAAGCACGGACCGGCTCTTCGGCGGTGACGGAGACGACATCCTGGACGGCGGCAAATGGGAAGACACCATCAACGGCGGAAACGGCAACGACACCATCACCGGCGGCGGGTGCTTGTCGCCGTGCTTCGACCGCAACGGCGACGACACCCTCAACGGCGGGGACGGCAACGACACCATCTTCGGCAACAACGGCCAAGACTCGATCACGGGCGGCCCGGGCGCCGACACACTGGAGGGCGGTCTGGGCCATGACACCATCGACGGCGGCCCCGACGACGACACCCTCCTCGGCCAAGAAGGCGACGACCTGCTCGACGGCAACACCGGCACCGACCGCTGCCGAGGCGGACCCGGCGTGAACGTCATCACCCGGTGCGAACTGCCCGCCTGAGCGAAGGTCGTGGCAGGCGCCGGCGTACCGGCCACGCTCCCCGCGTCAGGTGTCGACCACGCCGCCGTAGCTGGCCTCGACGCCGCGACTGGCGCCCCGGTTGGCGACCGCATCAGCCAGGTCGGCCGAGAAGTCGTCGGCCACGGCGAGGTGGCCAGGCGAGATCATGAGGTGCAGGCCGCCCTGCTGGCGGTCGAGCTTCCAGCCCCGGTCGTCCATCACGTCGGCGACGGCGCCGGTGGCGTCGGCGCCCGCGGTCGAGGAGAACTCGAACAGCGACATG
>JAOTZB010000365.1 GCA_029861625.1 Acidimicrobiia bacterium | reverse complement strand
GCCGCCATCGAGATCGACTCGAGGTCGACGCTGGTGGCCATGCCCCCGATCGCGAAGCCGACGAACAGCGACGCGATGCTGACCCGAAGGACGATCGGCGCCCACGGGTCGCCGCGCTTCTTCGCCGCTACGGCGAAACCGATGGCGACACCAGCGACCAGCGGAAGAACCAGCGCAGCGGCGGCGAAGGTGAGCGCGGTCATCGAGAAGGTGCGACCTGGGGTCGCGACGTCGAGCCGCACGTCGTCGTCGAGCCCGAGGGTGGAGCCGGGCGGCGGGTACTGCGTCGATCTGGGATCGGCCGGTCTCATGGGCTGTTCGGGGCCGCGTCGCCGGCAGCCGAAGTGACGCTCGCCATGTCGCGTGGGGTCAAGCGCACGCCGAGCAGGTGCCGACGATGTCGAGGCTGTGGTTGTCGATCTCGAAGTCGACCGCCGACGCTGCGTGGGCCAGCGCCGTGTCGAGCGCAGCCTCGGCAGTGTCGGCGAGTCTGAAATCGGCGACGGCGCCACAGTCGCCGCACACCATGTGGTGATGATGGCCGGTGAGGTCCTCCGCGAGCTCGTAGCGCGTGTGGTCGTCGCCGATGACGACCTTGCGCACGGCGCCGGCTTCCTCGAGCGCGGTGAGGTTCCGGTAGGCGGAGCTCTGAGCGAGAGCATCGTCTCGCTCGAGGATCTCGGGAATCGTGAGGGGAGCACCGGTCGCGGCCAGCACGGCGACGAGTGAGCGTCGCGCTGCTGTCGCCCGCTGACCGATCCGGCCGAGCCGCTGTTCGACGGCGACGTGGATGTCGCCCGTGGTGATCCCGTCGCTCACGACGCCGAGTGTAGACAGCGGCGAGCCCGCCGGTTCGGCGCTCGGTCGGGCGCCGCGACGGTCTCGCCCTCCGTGCTGGTCCTCCGTTCTGGTCGCGGGTTGTGACGCTCTGGGTGACATGGTGCAGCCAGTTCGGTGGTGGCATGGATTCTGGGCGGCGATCGCGCTGGGCTGGCACCATCGGTTCCATGCTGTTCACCGACGTCGTTGCCGCCTCGACGGCCGTTGCGGCCACGAGATCGCGCAAGGAGAAGGTCGTGGCCATCGCGGCGGCCCTGCGGCGAGCGGACGACGCCGAGCTCCCCGTGGTTGCCGGTTGGCTCGCCGGCGACCCGAGGCAGGGCAAGATCGGGGTCGGCTGGTCTCTGCTCGACGAGGTCCGGCTGCCCGATGACCAGATGTCGACCGCAACGGTCCCGACCCTCGCCGTTGCGGAGATCGATTCCCTGCTCGACGACCTCGCTACGGCGCGAGGGTCCGGATCGACCGCCACCCGTGTCTCTCTGCTGACCGATGTCATGGCGCGCGCCACCAGTGAGGAGGACGCGTTCCTGCGACGGCTCCTGATCGGCGATCTCCGGCAGGGGGCGCTCGAGAGCCTGGTGGTGGACGGCATCGCGGCGGCGACCGAGACTCCCGCACGAGCGGCGAGACGGGCCCTCATGTTGTCGGGCGACCTCGGCGCGACGGCGCTCCTGGCGCGAATCGGCGGGGTCGAGGGTCTCGACGCGGTGCAGCTCGAGGTGTTGCGCCCGGTGCAGCCGATGCTCGCCGCGACCGCGGACGACGCCGGTACGGCAGTCGCCGACCTCGGACCCTCGTCGGTCGAGTGGAAGCTCGACGGTGCCCGCATCCAGGCGCATCGGTCAGGCGAGACGGTCCGCCTGTACACCCGCAACCTGAACGACATCACCGACCGGCTCCCCGAAGTCGTCGCCACGGTGCTCGGGTTCGGTAGTCGTGATCTCGTACTCGACGGCGAGGTCATCGGTCTCGATGCCGAGGCCAGACCTCGGGCGTTCCAGGACACGATGAGCCGGTTCGGTCGAGACGATGCCGCGTCGCATCCGGCAACGCTCGACGGGTTCTTCTTCGATGTCCTGCATCTCGATGGTGTGAACATGATCGACGAGCCGCTCGGCGACCGCCTCGACGCCCTGGCCGACGTGGCGCCCGACCGTTGCGTGCCCGGGATCCGGACCGACGATGCCGATGTCGCACGGGCCTTCGCAGCCGACGCGATCTCGGCCGGCCACGAGGGCGTCATGGTCAAGGCGCTGGACTCTCGTTATCAAGCCGGTCGCCGGGGAAAGACATGGCGCAAGGTGAAGCCGGTCCACACGCTCGATCTCGTCGTCCTCGCGGCCGAATGGGGTCACGGCCGGCGGACGGGCTGGCTGTCGAACCTCCATCTCGGGGCCCGCGGCCCCGACGGCACGTTCGTGATGGTCGGCAAGACCTTCAAGGGGCTGACCGATGCGCTGCTCGACTGGCAGACCGCCGAGCTGTTGGCCCGCGAGGAACGTCGCACCACGCACACGGTTTTCGTGCGGCCCGAACTGGTCGTCGAGATCGCTCTGGACGGGGTGCAACGGTCGACGCGCTACCCCGGCGGCATCGCCCTGCGGTTCGCCAGGGTTCGGGGATACCGCGACGACAAGCGCGCCGATGAAGCCGACACCATCGACACAGCCCGCGCCCTGCTCGCGCGCTGAGCCCGTCCGTTGTGGCCTGTTGGCGCGCCGAACCCGTCCGTTCTGGCCGCCGGAGGATACTTCCGCGGGGCCGAACGTCGCTGACCGGCGCGACGCTCACTGAATGGTGTAAACCAATGGCGACGAGACGACCGCTTTCTCCGGGGGGACGAAACGCGTGAGGCACCCGGGCCTGCCGGCCGCCGCGACCACGACGAGCCCGTACCTCGCGGGCGACACGACCCGCTGAGATGGACGCCTACCTCCAATTCCTCCTGCTCGGCATCGGCGCGGGCGCCGTCTATGCGGGCGTCGGCCTCGGTCTCGTGCTCGCCTATCAGGGGTCCGGCGTCATCAACTTCGCGCACGGCGGAATGATGATGTACGCAACCTACGTCTACGACGAGCTGCGCGACGACGGGGACTACGTGTTCCCCGTGGTGGGCATTCCCGACCGGATCCACCTCGTCGACGGCGGCACGTCCTTCGTTGTCGCGGTCGTCCTGGCGCTTCTCACCGCGGCGGCGCTCGGGCTGCTCGTGCACTTCCTGGTGTTCGAGCCGCTCCGATCGGCACCGCTGCTCGCCAAGGTCGTCGCCTCGGTCGGCATCATGATCATGCTCCAGGCCATCGTCGTGTTGAACTTCGGATCCCAGAACGAGACGGTCGCGACCATCTTGCCGAACGACGGTGTCGACATCGCCGGCGCCCGCATACCACAGGACCGTCTCTGGCTGGCGTTCACGGTGGTCGTGATCACGGCCGCGCTCGAGGCGCTGTATCGCTTCACGCGCTTCGGCGTCGCGACCCGCGCCGCAGCGGAGAACGAGAAGGGCGCGGTGCTCATGGGGTACTCCCCGTCGGCGCTGGCCGCCGGCAACTGGGTGCTCGCCTCGCTGGTGGCTGCGATCTTCGGCATCCTGACCGCGCCGATCTCGGGGCTCACACCCATCACCTACACACTCCTCGTCGTGCCCGGGCTGGCGGTCGCGCTCATCGGCCGGCTCCGCAGCTTCTTCTACACCGCGATCGCCGGCCTGGCGCTCGGCATGTTCCAGTCCGAGCTATTGCGCATCCAGCGGTGGGGTTGGTTCCCGGAGTGGGCGAAGACCGGCGTTCGCGAAG
>JAOTZB010000364.1 GCA_029861625.1 Acidimicrobiia bacterium | reverse complement strand
CGGGTTGGCGTAGCGGTCGATCGCGTCCTCGACGCCGGGGCCGAACATCTGGTGCAGGTAACCGCGGGGCACCCACCGGGGCGGGATGTAGTACACGTTCGGCTGGGTGCCGAACTGCGGGTACAACGGCAGCGCCACCTTGGCTTCGTGGACCAGGAAGTACAGCGGGTTGGTGGGATCCTCGACCCAACCCCCGGTCTCATCGACCTCCACCAGGCCCTGGAGCCGGATCTTCCCGACGCAGGCAGTCATGCACCGGGTCTCGGTCGGCAGGTTGTCGGTCAGCGGGTCGTTGCCCTCGACCCGCGGGAAACACCCGATGCACTTCTCGGTGGTCCCGGTGGTTGGGCGGTACATCGTCTTCTTGTAAGGGCAGGCTTCGACGCACTTGCGGTAGCCGCGGCATCGCTCCTGATCGACCAGCACGATCCCGTCCTCGGGGCGCCTGTAGATCGCGTTGCGGGGGCAGGCCGCCAGGCAGCCCGGGTACGTGCAGTGGTTGCAGATGCGCTGGAGGTAGAAGAACCACCCCTCGTGTTCCGGAAGCTGAGCGCCCTGCGTCGAACCACGCGTCGAGTGGTCCTCGAACGCGTTCGGCGCCTTCCATTCGTCCTCGGTCGGCAGGTAGCCGACCGGCCGCGGGCTGCTCTGCTCGTCGGCTTCGAAGATCGTGATTCCGTCGAACACCCCGTAGGGGGCGTCGGTGCCGCCGACGGTGCTGTCGTCCCACGTCTGGCCGCCGGGGTTCGCCGAGTCGAGCAGCTCGAGCGTGTTGCGATCCCAGTTGGCCGGGTAGCCGCCGTAGGGCTTGGTCTCGACGTTGTTCCACCACATCAGTTCCTGTCCGGGCGAGTGGGTCCACGTCGACTTGCACGCCATCGTGCAGGTCTGGCAGCCGATGCAGCGATTGATGTTGAACACCGCCGCGAACTGGCGCCCGACTGCGGCCCCCTCATAGGGGTAGGACATGTCTCGGCCGATCTGCCAGTTGTGGACCGTCGCCATGTCAGCTGCTCCCTCGGGTCGGGCCGAACACCTCGTCGAGCAGCTCGTCGAAGAGGAGATCGCCGCGGCGGCGATAGATGTCGTGGGCGCTGCCCGCATGGGGATCAGCGAACATCGCAGCGATGCGGTCGGGGCTCCACCCCTGCATCGCGAACTCCTCGATCAGCGTGCGGGCCGTTTCGCGGTCGGCATCGACGCCCGGCGCCACCGCGTAGCGCACACCGGTGAGCTCGTACGGATCGTCGGCTTCGAGATCCTTGTCGGCTGGCTCGGGGCGCTTCGTCAGCCACACTCGCTGCTCAGCCATCGTCAGGTCCGCCTCACGACTGTGAGCTCGCCGGCCAGGTAGGCCTGCATCGCGTCGTCCTCGTCGCCCGGCATCGAGCCCGGCCTCCCGCGCGTCCAGGCTCCGCTACCGCCGACGCCGCCGTCTTCGGCCTTGGTGATGCGAACCACCGTCTCCTTCGGCACGGTGTTGATGGCGTGGTTGTCGACGTCGAAGCCGTAGGTGAACCCGAACACGCCGGCCCGCTTGTGGAAGAGCGAGTCGGTCTGGTGCATCGGGGGCGCCCAGCCCCGGGTGATGCTCTGATGGCTCCCGGACCGGAAGCTCGACTGGTAGCCGGTGGTCTCCGCCAGCGCCCGGCCGTCGGACCGCTCCTGCGCCGCCCTGAATGTCCGGGGGGTCGCCATGTAGAAGGCGTGCTTCAGCATGGTCACCCCGGGCGGGTAGGCAGGGTTGTAGGTCACTCGGACGAGCAGCCGGGCGACGTCGAGGAACGACTCGTCCACATCAGCGTCGCGGTAGGGCCGGTCCTTCGGGTTGGAGTCGACCCAGACGTAGTCGCCGTTGCGGATTCCGAGCGAGCGGGCGTCGTCGGGGTTCAGGTGAATGGCGGGCTCGCCGACCCCCGGCGCTCGGGTCTCGACGCGGTACGGATCGCTGAAACTCGACGACCACAGCCAGTGCCAGTCAGTGACCGCCCACGAGGAGTGCACCGCGTGGCGCGACTTCGGGGTGAGGCAGAGGTAGTTGTAGCCGGCCGCGAAGAGCGGGTTCTCGGTCTCTTTGACCTCGGCCCACGACATCATGATGTTGCGCACGCTGCGGGCGTCGCCGTCGAGCTCCTCAGGTGCGATCCCGTAGTCACGGGGCCGCAGGTACGGACTGGTCGACACGATCACGTTCGGGAGGTACGGCGTCGCCTCCACCGCCTCGCGGTGCACGATCAGGTTCTCGCCGTACTCGATGGCCTCGGGGATGTCGACGTAGCCGTGCATCCGGCCCGTGTCGGTGTAGAAGGGCAGGCTGTCCTCGATCTGTTCCTTGAACGGGATCCGGGGGTAGCTGCGGTACTGCATGAGCGCCCCGCCCGGGGGGCCGTATCGGCCGGCGGTGAGGTCCTCGACGGTGTAGCCCTCGGTCGTGAACGAACCGGCGAGCACGCGGTCGAGGTACACCTCGGGCCGATCGGCGAACATGAAGGCCTGCGAGAAGCGCTCGTCGCCGGTGAGCTCGGTCAGCGCGTTGGCCACGCCCGCGAAGATCGCGATGTCGTCACGGGTGTCGTTGAGCGGCTCGATGCCACCCTTCCAGACCTGCAGGAACGGGTTGGAGCAGGACGCGCCCATCTCCCAGGTCTCGGCTTCCATCCAGCTGTTGGCCGGCAACACGATGTCGGCGAACTCGGCCGAGCCGGTCCACTCGATCTGCTGGTCGACGATCAGATCGACCTTGGGGTTGACGTTCTTGACCAGCTCGTAATGCCACTTGGCCTGGTTGATCAGGTTGGCGTTGTTGTACCAGAGGGCCTTGGTGGGGGTCGGCATGTGCGTCGTGCCCGTGAAGACCTTGCGGCCGTCCTCGGGCGTGTCGACCACCAGCGGCCGGTCGCCGAAGCCCCAGTAGCTGGTGTCCTCGCCGTGGACAAGGTGTCGTGCCGTCTCAGCCGAGTAGCGGGCCGACGGATCGGTGAGCGGATGGAACGGGTCCTCGTTCACGAACCCGCCGACGCCGGGACCGAACCACGGGGCCGCCTGGAAGACACCGCCCTTGTAGTTCCCAGCCCATGTGCTCACACCACCGCCCGATACGCCGACCGAGCCCAGGAGCATCCCCACCAGATAGGTGGCGCGGTTGTGGAGCGTGGCGTGGAAGTAGTGGTTGACCCCCTCGCCCACATGGAACGCGACCGGGCTCAGTGTGGTCATGTCGTCGAGCAGTTGCTCGATCAGGTTCCTGGGCGCGCCGGTCATGTCGACGACGGAGTCGATGTCGTAGTCGGCGAGATGCTCCCGGTACATCGAGAGGACGCTCATGACCTCGACCGTCGACCCGTCGACCAGGGTCACGGTGCCCTGGTAGTCGAGGGCGGGGTCGATTCCCTTGTCGTCGAGACGGTCGCCCACGTCCTCGCGGTTGATCGCCCGCAGCGCACCCGATGCGTCGTCGAACACGACCCGATCGCCGTTGCGCTCGTGCTGTTCTTCGGTCATGCCGTGGAGAGTGAAGCTGGGCCCGTCGACGTCGAGATCGGAGCTGTAGTCGGCGAACACCTCGTCGGCCCGCAGCCGCTGGAGTGTGTCGAGCCGGACTAGCAGCGGCATGTCGGTGAACCGCTCGAGGAAGGGGCGGTAGA
>JAOTZB010000363.1 GCA_029861625.1 Acidimicrobiia bacterium | reverse complement strand
CGTGTGGGGCTCGACCCGAGTGAGTCGTACCCCGTCGCGGACCAGGGCGAGCACGATGTCGGGCACGCGGCCCGGACCATCGAGGTAGACCTTGGCCGGCTCGAGCGGCTTCCTCTCGAATCCGACGACGCCGGTCCATGTGGCGACTCGGTCGAGCTGATCGGGGGCCTCGGCGTCCAGCATCACGAGGTCACCTGGCCAGTAGCGCCGCGACAGCTCATCGGGGGATCCCGAGACGAGGTCGTGGCCGCTCTCGATCACCACGAGCTGGTCGGCCAGTCCTTCGGCCTCGGCGAGGAGGTGAGTGCACATCACGACGGTGTGCCCGCGGC
This sequence comes from Acidimicrobiia bacterium, assembly GCA_029861625.1. GTDB lineage: Bacteria > Actinomycetota > Acidimicrobiia > Acidimicrobiales > JAHEJN01 > JAOTZB01. Next base: position 3,313 of record JAOTZB010000363.1, on the reverse strand, counting down.
CAGTCATCTCCCTGATGAGGTCGAGCACGGCGTACGCCGATTCAGGATCGAGGCCGCTCGTCGGTTCGTCGAACAACAGCAGGTCGGGTGAGTGCAGCACCGAGCGTGCGAGCGCGAGGCGCGTCTTCATGCCCGTGGAGAATCCACCCACCTGGTGGTCGAGGGAGTCGGCGATCCCGAACCGCGTGGCGGCGTCGATGATGCGGTCGGGAGTCTCCTCCGGGTCGACCTCGTAGAGCTGGGCGCTGTACAGCAGGTTGTCGTAGCCGCTCAGCCGGTCGTAGAGCGCCGGTTTGGCCGACACCACACCGCATCTCGGACGAACCTCGTCACCGTTGACCCGAGGGTCGAAGCCAAACGTCGTGATCGCACCGGCCACCGGCGAGAGGGCACCCGTGATGGCCCGGATCGCCGTGGTCTTGCCGGCGCCGTTGGGGCCGAGCAGCACGGTGATCTGGGCGTCGGGTACAGAGAAGCTGAGGTCGTCGAGCGCGGTGACGTCACCGAATCGGTGGGTGACGCCGCGCAGCTCTACGACTGGTTGAAAGGGTTCGCCGCTCATCGCATGGATACTTCGGCACGAACGGCGCTCGACGTGAGGAAGTCCGGGGCTCGATCAGGTGACGGTCGCGCGAGCGGCGGTGATGACCGGCAACTGCTGTGGTGAGCATGCGCCGCCGCATGAACCCCCACCGCTACTGTCGTACATATGTTCGTTTTGGGGGTCGACCCGGGCCTGAGTCGTTGTGGCTACTGCTGTCTCGACACGGGCGGGCGCAAGCCCGTCGCCCGGTCGTTGGGGGTCATCACCACACCGCCCACAGCGCCCATCGGCGATCGGCTGGCAGAGCTGCAGGCCGACATCCGGGGTCTCATCGAGTGCCACCGCCCCGACGTGTTGGCGATCGAACGGATCTTTTTCCAGGTCAACGTCCAGACGGCGATGTCGGTCGGGCAGGCCTCCGGAGTGGTCATGGCCGAGGCCGGGGCGGCCGGCGTGGGCGTGGTCGAGTACACGCCCAACCAGGTCAAGGAGGCCGTCGCAGGACACGGTTCGGCGGGCAAGGACCAGATGATCCGCATGGTGCAGATGCTGCTCGACTTGTCGCGGCCACCTCGACCGGCCGACGCGGCCGACGCGGCCGCGGTCGCGCTGACTCATGCCGCTCATCACCGCATGACCGCAGCGGCAGCGACCGCGACAGATCGGGTGGTGCAATCGTGATCGGTTCGCTTCGCGGCGCATTGGTCGACTCCGCTCCGTCGGGAGCGTTCTACGAGTTACTCGTCGAGGTCGACGGCGTCGGCTATCGCCTGCATGCCACCCCGAGGGTCGCCGCCACGTTCGGCGACACGGGTGACGAGGTGTTCGTGTGGGTCCATCACCACATTCGTGATGACGACCAACAGCTCTACGGGTTCACCCAACGAGACGAACGGGTGGTCTTCGAGGCCCTCATCTCCGCCCACGGAGTCGGGCCGGCCTTGGCGCTCTCGATCCTCGCTGTGCACTCGCCGGTCGACCTGCGGGTCGCGATCGCCACCGACGATGTCGATGCGCTCTGCCTCGTTCCTGGTGTCGGAAAGAAGACCGCTGCACGCATGCTCGTCGAGCTCAAGTCCAAACTCGATGCCGGTGACATCGACCTCACGCAGATCGCCGGCGTCGCCGATGGGTCCAGCGCAGCAACCAACGGATCGGCGCACGGCGACGTGCGCGATGCCCTGGTCGAGCTCGGATACGGAGCCGAAGAAATCGGCGAAGCGGTTCGGGGTCTGCCCGACGTCGGTGAGACCGCCGAGCTGTTGCGGCTTGCGCTCCAGAAACTCGGCGCCAATGCGTGATGAGCTGATCGACCCGGCCATACCCGACGATCACGAGCGCGCGGTCGATGTCGACGCTCAGGCCATCGCCGAGCGCCCCGACATCGTCGGCATTCGCCCGACTTCGCTCGATGAGTTCGTCGGGCAGGGAGAACTCAAGCGTCGACTCCGGATCATGCTCGAGGCCGCCAAAAAGCGGGAACAGGCCTCCGATCACCTGCTGTTCGCCGGCCCTCCAGGCCTCGGCAAGACGACGCTCGCCGGCATCGTGGCCCACGAACTCGGCGTGCAGCTTCATGTCACCTCCGGCCCCACACTCGAGCGGGCCGGCGACCTCGCCGCAATGCTCACCAACCTGGGCGAAGGCGATGTGCTGTTCATCGACGAGATCCATCGGCTCTCGCGCACGGTCGAGGAGGTGCTCTATCCGGCGGTCGAGGACTTCCAGCTCGACATCATGTTGGGCAAGGGCCCGGCGGCTCGGTCGATCCGGCTCGATCTGCCTCGATTCACCCTCGTCGGGGCGACCACGCGTACGGGTCTGATCACCGGTCCGCTCCGTGATCGCTTCGGGCTGGTTGCACGGCTCGATTTCTACGAGGTCGACGATCTCGAGGCCATCGTCGTGCGGGCGGCGGAGATCATCGCGGCCGACATCGATGGTGCTGGGGCGCACGAGATCGCTCGCCGCAGCCGCGGCACGCCACGTATCGCCAACCGACTGCTGCGCCGGGTTCGTGACTTCGCCGAGGTCGAGGGAGATGGCGTGATCGACGCGACGGTGGCATCCGACGGCCTCGCCGCGTTCGGCATCGACGAGTTGGGTCTCGACAAGGTCGACCGAGCGATTCTCTTGGCGCTGTGTGATCGGTTCGGCGGCGGGCCGGTCGGATTGTCGACGTTGGCCATCGCCGTCAGCGAACCCACCGAAACGGTCGAAGACGTCTACGAACCGTTCCTGATCCAGCAGGGGTTGCTCATGCGCACGCCTCGTGGCCGGGTCGCGACCATGGCCGCCTGGCAACACCTGGGCGTCGCCCCTCCCCCCGCTGCCCAAGCCGCAGCCGACCCCTCCCTCTTCGACGACTGACGCCCGGCGCGCGGGATCGAGCCCGCTGGGCGGGCTCGATCCCGCGCACCAGGACGACTCCCTGGGGTTGGGACTGGAGGGGACGCAGTAGGGTCGCCGCCATGAAGATCGGCGTCGATTTTGCAAGGTTCACGTGGACGGGAGGCGATGCTGCGCTGGGCGCGACGGCCGCCGAGGCGATCACCATGGCTGACGAAGCCGGGTTCTCGACCATCGCGGCGATGGACCACTACTTCCAGATCCCAATGGTTGGCGAGGTCACGGAGCCCATGCTCGAGGGCTACACATTCCTCGGGTTCGCCGCCGGGCTCTCGAAACAAGCCCGGCTCCAGTTGCTGGTCACGGGCGTGACATATCGACACCCCGGTGTGCTCGCCAAGATCATCACCACGCTCGACG
>JAOTZB010000068.1 GCA_029861625.1 Acidimicrobiia bacterium | reverse complement strand
GGCGATGGCCGCGCCGAGGGGGGCAATGTGCGCATCGCGCTCGGCGGCGAGCGAGTCGTCGGTGAGATCGATCGAGAGCCCGGCGTCGCCGAGCTGAGCGAGCGTGCGTTCGTGGGCCGTGATCCACTCGGCAACGGCCGGGCCGTGGGCGCGATGCCACTGGGCGAGGGTCTGGTGATCGACCGGCGGCGGAGCGTCCTCGACATCGACGGTCGGCTCGAGTGACCAACGGGGTTTGCGCTCCCGTGAACGCCACATCACCACGGCGACGACGAGCAGGCAGAGACCGGCCACGACGCTCGGGACGATGTAGTCGATCGACGACACGATTCCTCCAGGAACAGACGATGCCAAGCGTAGTTGTCGAGGGTGGGTCAGGGCCGGAGGGTCGCGGTCGCGGTCCTCCGGAGATGGATCGGCGCCGAGAGTTGCCAGGCCTGCGACCGTTTCGATATTGTGACCAGCGACACAGGCCAGGCGATGGCTATCCGGGGGGATCTCATCGCCGGGCTACGGGTGCGAGTCGCAGCCGACGGTGACTGGGGGGTTCCGTCGGCTGCGCCACCCTCTCGACGACCCGGGATCGACCGGCCTCAGGTGTTCAGTGCGGCAGGCGGACGTGGTCGGCGACGGCCTCGACGGCACTGTCGCGTCGTCCGCAGGCCCAGCAGGCATCGTTGATCGTCCCGCGCCATGTGACCTCGCATTCGGAACACTGCACGGTCGCACGCGGTCGGCGCACGGATCGGCGCAATACGGGAACGAGGGGACGTGGCGGCATCGGCGACATCCTAGGAACGACGCCCTGGGCCGCTGGTGGATGCTCCACCGCCACGACGGTCGACATCTCAGTCGTAGTCGTAGAAGCCCTTCCCGGATTTCCGTCCGAGGTGACCCGCAGTCACCATTCGGCGAAGCAGCGGTGGCGGGGCGTGGAACCTCTCGCGGTACTCGACGTACAGCACGTCGGCGACGTTCTCGATCGTGTCGAGCCCGATCAGGTCGCACAGCTCGAGCGGACCCATGGGGTGGGCGCATCCGAGCTTCATCCCCCGGTCGATGTCGGCAACGGTCGTATGGCCGGTGTCGAGGAGCTCGATCGCCTGCAGGAGGAACGGGACCAGGAGCCGGTTCACCACGAACCCGGCCCGGTCCTCACACCGGATGACGGTCTTGTCGAGCGTCGTGGTCGTGAAGTGCTCGACCAGGTCGAGCGTGGCCTCGGCCGTCACCGCCGAGCGCACGAGCTCGACCAGGGGCTGGACCTGCGCCGGGTTGAAGAAGTGCATGCCGAGCACCTGTTCGGGGCGCTCGGTTGCCGCGCCGAGCCCGGTGAGCGGGATCGACGACGTGTTCGACGCGAGGATGGCGGTCGGCTTCGTGGCTCGATCGAGCCGGGTGAAGAGGTCGACCTTCAGTTCGCGGTCCTCCACGACGGCCTCGATCACCAGATCGACATCGCCGAGCGCATCGAGCTCGGTACTGAAGCCGAGTGCCTCGATCGCCGCCTCGCGAACCGATGGTTCGAGACGGCCCCGATCGACGGCCTTCTGGAGCGATGCCTCGATGCGGGATCTCGCCACGGGGAGGAACGATTCGTCGAGCTCGATCACGGTTGTTCCGACGCCGCCTCGTGCGCAGACCTCGGCGATGCCCGAACCCATCGTGCCGGCGCCGATGACGCCGATCTTGGTGATCTCCACCCACGTTCCTTCCCGTTACGACCGCGCCGTGAGTGTACGAGTCGCGCCGATCGGGAGCCATCCGACCACGGTCGGGTCCCGCGAGGCGACCGCCTCGCCTCCGACATCGAGCCAGGTCGTTGCGAGTCACCGATCATGTGGGCGCCCGGGTAGCGTCATTGCTTCCGCTCCCGATGGAAGGCCAGAGCAATGCCGATCCCCGAGTGTCCCGAAACCGATGGTTCGAGCCCGCGGACCACATCGTTCTCCGCACCGCCGGCCATGTGTATCGACCCATCGAAGCGGTACACGGCGACGATGAGTACGTCGATGGGTGAGCTGGTCATCGCGCTCGATGCCGCCGGCGCACCGAAGACGGTCAACAACTTCGTGTTCCTGGCTCGATACCACTACTACGACGGCCTCGTCTTCCACCGGATCATCAACCGTTTCATGTGCCAGGGTGGTTGTCCCGAGGGCAGCGGGCGCGGCGGTCCCGGCTACAAGTTCGAGGACGAGTTGCCGAAGCCGGGCCGCTACGAGCTCGGCTCGCTGGCGATGGCCAACGCCGGGCCGAACACGAACGGCAGCCAGTTCTTCCTGGTCAGTGGATCGAGCGGCACCGGTCTGCCGCCGCAGTACTCGCTCTTCGGCCAGATCGTGAAGGGACTCGATGTCCTCGACGCGATGCAGGCGGTCGAGACGGCAGCCGGTGATCGCCCGGTCACCGATGTCCGCATCGACTCGGTGCAGATCACCGAAGCCGACTGAGGGGGTCGCCGAGCTCTAGGGCTCCGGGACCTCGAGCACCTGGCCGACCTGCAACACGGCGTCCTCGGTCAGCCCGTTGGCCTCGAGCAGCGAGTCGACCGGCACGCCGAGCCGGGCGGCGATCGCTCCGAGCGTGTCGCCGGCGACGACGGTGTAGCCATCGATCGGGACGACACCTCCACCCGGCGCGGCAACCGGACCCTCGGGCGACTCGATCGGGATCGTCGTGATCACCGGGATGTTCAGCATCTGACCGACCTCCAGCGTGACGTCGGCCGTGAGGTCGTTGGCCTCGAGGATCTCGTCGATGGTGGTCTCGAATCGGGCCGCGAGCGTGCCGAGCGTGTCGCCGGCCACGACGGTGTAGGCCGTGAGGCTGACGGTCTCGGTGCCCTCGTCGGTCTCGATGACCTCGGTGGTGACACTGGGCGGTGGGACCGGCACGATGACGATGTCGCCGACATTCAGGACGGTGTCGACCGTGATGTCGTTCACCTCGAGGATCTCGTCGACGGTGATGTCGAACCGTGCCGCGATACCGCCGAGCGTGTCGCCGGCGACGACTGCGTACTCGGTCGTGCTCGGCATCGGTGTGGGCGCAGGCGTCGGCTGGACCGGCGCTTCGAGCTCCGGATCGAGCTCGCCGTCGTCGGGTCGGTCGGCCGAGGTCGGGCCGCTGCTGCCGCACGCGGCGACGATCAGTGCCGCGGCGACGATGAAGCCGATACGTTTCGCTCGATTCCGGAACCGCACAGGGCACGAAGTGTACCTGGCGGTCGTGAGGCGGACCCGGGCGGCAGGCCCGATCGCGCCGCGGGCTGTTCAGGCCGGGGGAGGTCGCTGTGACCGCGGCGCCGGGGCGTCGAAACCGCCCGCCGACTCGATGCACTCGTGCAGCTCACCCACGGAGTCGCTGCCGGGCCCGAGGGCAGCTCGTGCGTCGAGATGATCGACGATGGTGTGCATGGTGGTCGCGAGCCGGGTGGGGGCGTCGACGCGGTGAGCGTTGCACCACCCGAGGACATCGACCCAGACGAGCTCGGTGATCAGGTCGTCGGTGATCGCGATGCCGGGGCCACCCCGCTCGCCGAGCACACCGAGCACCGCCGTGGCGGCGTCGGGACCCAGCGAGCGGCCTTCGGCCAGGGTCCATGCGATGAGATCGGTGCGCCACGCCCGCAGCCCTTCATCGGGCAGGAGGATGGCCCGCGCCCGATTGGCGGCGCGGCGGCGTTTGCCGCGGCACGTGGCGGTGGCGCTGCGGTCACTCGCTCCTGGGCGCCCCGCGATCGTCGGGATGATCGTCGAGCTGACATCGTCCATACTTCGAACAGTACGGACCGCATGTGACACTCTTGCCGGAGGTCACGGGTGGCGCCCGTGCGGGTCAGTCCGAGCTCTGATGCGACGTCGCGGCAGCGAGCTCGTACACGTCGGGCCGCAGATCGCCCTGGAGCGAGCCGTCGGTGATGATCGGCTGGTCGTCGATCTCGACGGTTCGGCGGCGTAGTGCGAGCCCGACCCGTTCGGCCCCCGGTCGGCCCGCGATCGAGTTCGCGCCGAAGGTCACGGTGACCACGCCGGCCGCGAGGCTCGCATCGCGGTGGTGCATCCGGGTGCCGCCGGCGCGATCGTGGGGGCTCGCGCCGATCATCTGGTTCATCCCGAACGCGATCGATGCGAATCCGTAGCCGGCCGTGGTTCCGGCGGCGCCCAGCATCGAGCGCAGCAGATCGGCGTCGCCCGCATTGCCGCTCACATCGGCGACGTGATCGTTCTCGATCGTTATGGTCACCGGCGATCTGACGTACTCGCCGAGCGCGAGGTAGAGGTCGCGCGGCATCAGCACCAACGTGCCGCTCACGGTCGATGCCGCGGGAGCGATCGTGACCAGGCCGCCCGGCCATCGGGCCATGTCGCCCGACGTGGCCGCGACACCGGACGTGCCGCTGCGTTCCGCCTCGTCGAGGTCGATCGAGAGGTCGGTACCGGCCTCGCAGGAGAGCCGCAGCACCGACGCCGTGGACACTCGGGCGAGGGCACGCTGGACGCGCCGGCCGAGCCCCTGGTGGGGAACGAGTCGACGGAGCTGGTAGAGGGTGAGACCACCGGCCGCGAGGACCCGCGTGTGATCGCCGAGCAGCTCGCCGGCGGCCGGATCGTCGTCGAGGCCGGCTGTCGACAGGTCGATCACCAGGTCGGCGGCGCGCAGCGCGGCGACGACCGGCGCGATCGCGAGTGCCGATCGGGCCGCGGAAGCGTGATCGGCGAGAGTGACCCCGATGGCCATGGCGCCGAGTCGGGCGGTCGCGAGCAGCGCCGTCTCCACCAGTTCCGGATCGCTCGCCGCCTCGCTCAGGACGACGGCGTGCTCGTCGGGGCCGAGTGCGCAGAGATCGAGCTGTCTGGCGAAGGTGTCGATGGATGTCCAGTCGGTGATGATGCCTCCAAGGGCGGACGGCGAGTGTCTGGGCGTCATCATTGTGCACCACTCTGCGAACGAGGTTCGGGTCGCGACTCCTCCGCCGTCGCTGGAACGCCCATCCGCCTCGATGATGGGGCCTGCGGGTAGCGTTGAGCGCATGACTGTGGCGTCGGACCGGAGCTTGTGTGACCGGATCGGTTGCGAGGGCGCCGCAACGGTGTTCTTGTTGTTCGACCCCCGAGCGGCCGATGCGTGGTTGCGCGACATCGACGACGACACCCGAACAGCCGCCATCAGCTTGTGCGTGAGCCATGCCAACCGGGTCACCGTGCCGAACGGATGGACACTGACCGACGAGCGGGTACCGGGCAACCGGCTCGCTCCTGCATCCCGGGCCGCGGCGGCCCCCCGCGCCGTTCGCACGCTTCGCCTCGCCGATGAACCCGAGGCCCGAGCGCCCGAGGTTGATGAACCCCACGCCGACGAACCCGAAGCCGACGAGCTCGAAGCCCGAGCGCCCGAGGCCGACGAAGCCGAAGCCGAGGCCGACGAAGCCGAGGCCGACGAGCCGGTGGTCGAGCGCCCGACGCTGTGGTCCGACGACGAGTCCCACGATCCCCACGACGACGACCGCACGCCCGAACCGCTCCGGGTGGACGAGTCCACACCGCTTCTCAGTCGAGCCTTCCGGGCCGCGCACATCGACTGACCCGTTGGCGCTGAGCTCCATGTGGCGCCCTGGACCTCCAACGAGCGATCCGTCGCGGCGATGCCGCGACGCCGACCCGGTCCGCGACACTCGCTGAGATGGTTGCACGGCTGGTCATCGGGTCGATTCTCGTCGCAACGGCGATCGGTGCCGTCGTGACGTTCGCGGCAGCTCCGGCCGGCGACGACGCGGCCCCCGACCTGCTCGCGTTCGAGGCGCCGACTCCGACTCCGGTGGTGCCGCCGACGCCGACACCGGCTCCGACCCCGACGCCCACGCCACCTCCCACGCCAACACCCACCCCCGTGCCATACGACGGGTGGGTCGACCCGGCGTCGTCGGGCGATCCGTGGGGAGAGACGGTCGAGGGTCTGCTGACATTTCGCGGCTCGCCGACAAGGTCCTACTACGGCGCGGGCCCGGTCCCCCTGAGCCCCGAGATCGTGTGGAGCTTCCCCGATGGCCTGATGTGTTCGAACTCGACGGTGGGCTCCGAGACCACCAACTGGTGCGGCACCGGCTGGACCGGGCAGCCCGCCGTGTGGGAACAAGACGGCCGGACGCTGCTCTCGTTCGGCGGCTACGACCGGGCCGTGCACCTCCTCGATGCCGACACCGGCGAGCGCCAGCTCGCCGACTTCGTCACGGGTGACCTCATCAAGGGTTCGGTCACCGTCGACCCCGACGGCTACCCGCTCATCTACACCGGATCCCGTGACAACTTCCTGCGCGCGCTCGCCTTCGATCGGCCCGAGAAGTTCGAGGAGCTGTGGCGGCTCGATGCCCGATCGATCGAGCCCCGACGCTGGAACGACGACTGGGACGGGGCGCCGCTCGTCATCGACGACTACCTGTTCGAGGGCGGTGAGAACTCGAACATCCACATCGTCAAGCTCAACCGCGCCTACGACGAGAACGGCCTCGTCACGGTCGACCCCGAGCTGGTCTTCGCCGCGCCGGGCTGGGACGACGAGCTGACCGCCGCGGTCGGCGGCAACGTCTCGATCGAGAATTCGGTCGCGATCAGCGGCAACACCCTCTGGTTCGCCAACTCCGGCGGGCTGGTGCAGGGCTGGGACATCACCGGTCTCGCCGACGGCGCGGTTCCGGAACGGACGTTTCGGTGGTGGGCCGGCGACGACATCGACGCCAGCATCGTGATCGACGACGACGGCATGCTCTATGTCGCCGTCGAGTACGAGCGTCGTCTCGCTCGATCCGCAGAGGTCGGCCAGCTCGTCAAGCTCGACCCCACCCGGCCCGACGACCCGATCGTCTGGTCGATCGACGATCGCGGCACGGTGCCCGCGGGATTCTGGGCGACCCCTGCGATCCACGACGATGTCGTGGTCGCGTCGACCGACGGCGGCCGACTCATCGGCGTCGACCGCGAGACGGGCGAGATCCGCTGGGAGAAACAGCTTCCGGGGCCCCTGTGGGGGTCGCAGGTCATAGTCGACGCGGTGCTGTTGCAGGGCGATTGCAGCGGTGTCCTGCACGCATACGACCTGAGCGACACGACCATCGACCCTCCGGAGCTGTGGTCGGTGGCCATCGGCGGCTGCATCGAGTCCACTCCTGCGGTGTGGGACGGTGCGATCTACGTGGGCACCCGATCCGGGCGGCTGCACGCGCTCGCCGATCCCGCCGGCGAACCCACGACATGAGGGTGGGGCGAACGGGTTCCGATCCGGGCCGCGGTCCGGCTACCGTCGAGGCGTTCCCCCTGCCCGTCGACCCACGAGATCCATGACGATCACACGAGCCCCGTTCCGCCGCCGCGAGAAAGTCGTCGCCACCGAAGATCTTCCGCGCGTGCCCGAGGGGACCGGCGGCCGGGTCATGCTCGTGAACGGCTTCAGCTGGATCCGGTACTGGGTGCACTTCGACAACGGCGTCGAGCTGGGCTCGATCGACCAGGCGAAGCTCGTGCGGGCGAAGGAGTGGGAGACCTACCGGCACGAGCGCGCCCGGCTGGCCGAGCAGGCCGACAGCACCGATGTCGTCGACGACGCGGCCGACGGCGAGATCGCGGCGGCATCGGCCGGCGAGAGTGCATCGGTCAACGGCGTGGCGATCCCTGCGTACCTGCTCGAACGGAGCAAGGACGCACGAACACGCTTCAGCGCCTGATCGCAGGAAGGCGCGGCGGTTGTGACGGGTGACCGACCGGTTCTCGCCATCGACGTCGGCGGCACGAAGCTCGCAGCGGCGATCGTCACAGCCGACGGTTCGATCGTGGAACGGCACCAAGTGCCGACCGACCCTGACCTGGGCGCCGACGACCTGTTCGACGTCGTCCTGCGACTAGCGGTCGAGGTTCGGGGCAGGACCGAGGTCGCCGCGTGCGGCATCGGTTGCGGCGGCCCGAGCCGAGATCGTCAACGTCTCGTGTCGCCGCTGAACATCCCCGCGTGGCGAGACTTCCCGCTGCGAGATCGACTCGGTGACGAGCTCGGCGTTCCCGCCCACCTCGACAACGACGCGAAGGCGCTCGCGCTCGCCGAGGGATGGAGGGAAGCTGCCGTCGGAGTCGCGAACTTCATCGGCATGGTCGTGTCGACCGGAATCGGCGGCGGCATCGTGCTTGAGGGTCGCCTGCTCGACGGTGCTGATGGCAACGCGGGCCACATCGGCCACGTGATCGTCGAACCCGACGGTGCGCCCGATGCCACCGGCACCCGTGGCGGTCTGGAAGGTCAGGCGTCGGGCACGGCCATCGCGGCGATGACCGGGAGACCCGCCGCCGAGGCGCCTCTCGCCGTCCGGCGCCGGACCGGGATGCTCGTCGGTCGAGCGGTCGCCTCGGTCGCGAACCTGCTCGACCTCCAGCTCGCGGTCGTCGCCGGATCGGTGGCGCTCGGCTACGGCAAACCGTTCTTCAACACCGCACAGGAGACGATCGACGACCCTCTGCCGGCTCGGCCACAGTCGGGGGACACGGATCGTGCCGGCCGGGCTCGGTGCCGACGCGCCGCTCATCGGGGCGGCCGCGATCGCCCTGCGAGGGGTCGGCTACGACGTGTTGGCGTTCTGAGCAGCCGACTACGCTGCCACCAGCCCACGAGGAGCGACAACCATGACCGACACGACCGAAGATCTCGAGGCGCTGGCAGGGTTCGAGGATGCCCTCCGGGGGATGGTTCCGCCCACCTTCGACACGATCGAGGCCGAACGTCGGCATCGCAAGGAACGGCTCGCCGCAGGCTTCCGACTCCTGGCCAAGCGAGCCCTCACGACCGGTCCTGCGGGTCACATCACGGTTCGCGATCCGGAGCTGACCGATCACTTCTGGGTGAACCCGTTCGTCGTGCCCTTCTCGCGCATGACGGTGTCCGACCTCATACTCGTGAATCACGCCGGCGACATCGTCGAAGGCGATCGCACCATCAACGCGGCAGCGTTCGCCATTCACTCACGGATCCACAGCGCCCATCCCACGCTCAACGGCGCCTGTCACAGTCACAGCACCTACGGCCGGCCGTTCTCGGCCACCAGCCGACTCATCGAGATGACCAGCCAGGACGCCTGCTCGTTCTACGAGAGCCAGGTGCTCTTCACCGATTTCTCCGGCGTCGTGTTGGCCGAGGAGGAAGGCGACCGCATCGCCGAGGCGCTCGCCACGCCCACGCCGTGCCGCGAGGGCAACAAGCTCGCGATTCTCGAGAACCACGGCCTGCTCACGGTCGGCGAAACGGTCGACGAGGCCGTCTTCTGGTTCCTGCTCGGCGAGAAGATGTGCCACGACCAGTTGCTCCTCGACGCGACGAACAAGCCCTACCGGGTCATCGATCACGACGTTGCGGCGGCCACGCGCGATGTCGTCGGCTTGCGTTTCGCCGGCTGGTTGAGCTTCCAGACGCTCTACGACGAGATCGTGCACGAACAGCCGGACCTGCTCGACTGAGCTCGGGCCGGCGCGCGGCGCCGACAGTCGGGCGACTCAGTCGGCCGGACCGTGTTCGCGCAAGAACGCCTCGAGCTGGGCTGCGAGGTCGTCGCCCGACGGCAAGAGCTCGTCGGCATCCTCGTCGACCTGGGCTTCGAGCTGGCGGACATAGGTGCGCATCTCATCGTCGCCCTCGACCGCCGCGTCGATGCGGGTCCGCCAGTCCTTCGCGGCGCGGTCGAGGTCGCTGTGACCACTCTCGATGCCGGTGACGAGCTCGAACCTCGACAGCAACGAGCGGGTGGCCTCGGGGTTGGGTGGCCCCGGCACGTAGTGAGGCACCGAGACTCGCAGCGAGATGACCGGCACCTCGGCCCGGTCGAGCAGGTCGTGGAGCGCGCCGACCAGCCCGGTGGGGCCCTGGTAGCTGGGTTTGCCGAGGCCGAGCCGCCCCGCGAGCACGTCGTTGGTCGAACTGCCGACCACACCGAGCGTGCGGGTGTGGGGGGCGAGCCCCGCCATCGCGCCGAGGGTGACGACCATGTCGGCGTTCGTGCGTCGGACGACGGTGAGCACCTGCTCGCTGAAGGTCCGCCACCGCAGGTGGGGTTCGACGCCGGCCAACAGGACGAGATCGCGGTCGTGGGCGTCGATCGCGGCCGCCATGAAGGCGTTCTCGGGCCACTCGAGGACCCGATCGCCATCGTCGTCGAAGCGTACGCTCGGTCGTTCCTGGGTGAAGTCGAAGAAGTTCTCCGGGTCGATTCGCGCGATCTCGAAGGCATCGTGGCGGCGAGCGAGACGCTGGACGGCCGCGGTCGCGGCCTCGGCTGCGTCGAACAGCCCCTGCAGCGCGACGACCACGATCGGCCGTCGCAGCGTCGGGCTCATGGCCCAGCTCAGCTCGGCTTCGTCGGCTCCAGCCATCGTGGCTGACCATACTCGCGCCGTGTTGGCAACCCACCGACGTCGCGGAACGGTGGGAAGAAACGGGGCCGCGGCCTCGTTGTAGGAGCTCGAACACCGGATCGACGAGTGACGCCGAGGAGGGAATCGTGAACGACAACCTGATGAACACCGACCTGTACGAGGTGCTCGGTGTCGCCATCGATGCCTCGGCCGACGAGATCGCCAAGGCCTACAAGCGACTCGCCCGGGAGAACCATCCCGACGTGAACCCCGACGACACCGCCGCCGAGGAGCGGTTCAAGGGCATCACGGCAGCCTACGAAGTGCTGGGAGATGCCGAGAAACGGGCCGAATACGACGAGTTCCGCGCCATGGTCGGTCCCGGATTCGACGGCGATACGTTCCGCGGTTCGACGTTCACCGGTTCCGGGTTCGGTCCCGCCGGCGAGCAGGTCTTCGTCGGCGACATCGGTGATCTGCTCGGCGGACTGTTCGGCTCGGGCTTCGCCGGCGGCGGGTCGGCGTACGGCCGGCCCGTGCCGCGGCGGGGCTCCGACATCGAAGCGTCGCTCTCGCTCGACTTCGACGAGGCCATGCGGGGCACGACCCGGACGCTCGTCGTCGATGGCCGCAGTGTGAACGGGCGCATCCCGCCCGGGGTCCGCGCCGGCCAACGGATCCGACTCGCCGGCCAGGGCGCCCCCGGCATCGACGGCGGCCCCGCCGGCGACCTCTACCTCGTCGTCTCGGTCGAGCCCCACCCTGTCTACGGGCGCAGTGGCAGACACCTCACGATCGAAGTTCCCATCCCGTACGCGACCGCGGTGTTGGGCGGCACGGTCCCGGTGGCGACCTACGACGGCGACCCGGTCACGCTCAAGGTGCCGGCCGGCACCTCATCGGGACAGACGATGCGTATCCGTGGTCGCGGCGTCGCCGGGAGCGACCTCCTCGCCACGGTGGTCATCGAAGTCCCGACCGATCTGACGCCGGCCCAGCGCGCCGCGGTCGAGTCGATGGCCGCTGCATTCCGCTCCGAGGTCGACGAGGCTGCCTGACCGGGCGCACACGTGGCAGTGTTGTGGCCATGGACCCGTTCAGTTGCCCGCGTTGTCGAGCCGAGGTGGTCGAGGAGTACTACGGCCCCTGCACCGCATGCCGCGATCAGTTGCGGGCAACGGTCGGCGGTGAGGCCCGTCGGGTCGACCCGGCCGAGTACGAACCGAAGATGAACGTCACCCCGAACGCCGTCGCGCTCAAGGACTGACGGTCGGCCGGCGGCCGAGTTCCAGTGACACCTCGACTGCCAGTAGGGTCGACGTGTCGAACGAGCCCGCGGGATAGCCCGTGCGAGAGCCCGGCAGGAGCGCATCGAATGGCCGAGATCACCGAAGACGAGCTGCGAACCCGAGTGCGGGCGTTTCTCGCGGGCATGCCCGACGACGCCGACATGTTCGCCTTTCGAGGTGCGCAGTTCGACGCCGGGCTAGCAGTCGTGCACTTCCCGGAGGGGAAGGGTGGCCTCGGGCTCAGCCCGAAGATGCAGGGCGTCGTCGCCGACGAGCTCCGCAGCTCGCCGCACTCCTACCACGATCTGGCCGTGAATCCGATCGGCATCGGCATGGGCATGCCGACCGTACTCACCCACGGCACCGATGAGATGCACGAACGCTTCCTCCGCCCCTGCTTCACCGGTGAGGAGATCTGGTGCCAGCTCTTCAGCGAGCCGGGTGCCGGCTCAGACGTCGCCGGCCTGGCGTCCAAGGCCGAGCTCGACGGCGACGAGTGGATCGTCAACGGGCAGAAGGTCTGGACAACGCTGGCGCACCGGTCGCGATGGGGCATGCTCGTCGCCCGGACCGACCCCGACCAACCCAAGCACAAGGGCCTGTCGTACTTCGTGATCGACATGCACGCCGACGGGGTCGAGACTCGTCCGCTGTACCAGATCACGGGTGAGGCCGAGTTCAACGAGGTCTTCATGACCGATGTCCGCATCCCCGACTCGATGCGTCTGGGCGAGCGAGGCGACGGCTGGCGAGTGGCGATCACCACGCTGATGAACGAACGGGTCGCGCTCGGCGGGGGCGGTTCACCCCGAGGCGGCGGTGCGATCGCGTTGCTCACCGACGTGTGGGAGAAGAACCAGCCGCCGGCCGACTCGCCCGAGTACACGGTGTGGCGCGACCGTGTGGCCGACCTGTGGGTGAAGGCCGAGGTTCTTCGTCTCACGACCGCCCGCGCCAGGGTTGCGGCCCAAGTCGGCGTGCCGGGGCCGGAAGGTTCGGTCGGCAAGCTCATGTCGGCCGAGCTCAACAAGGACATCTTCGAGGCCGTGCTCGACCTCCATGGCGCCGACGGCATGATCTTCGAGGCGGGATATCCACTCGAACGCGCCGAGAACGCGGCCATGTACACCATCGACAACAAGAAGTCGTTCCTCCGGTCGCGGGCCAACTCGATCGAGGGCGGCACGTCCGAGGTCATGCGGAACATCCTGGGTGAACGGGTGCTCGGCCTTCCCGGCGACATCCGGGTCGACAAGGACATTCCCTGGACCGAGGTTCCCCGCAACTGACCATGGGTCGCGTGCCGCCGGTCGCAGCCCATCGTGAGGGAGTGCTGTTCGGCGGGGAAATCGTCGCGGTCTGGGAGTGACGTAGGGCACAGCTGTTCTACGATGTCGCCATGAGCAGTCGCGAACGTCGAATCGTGGTCGGGATGGAGGGGTCCGGAGGCGCCAAGGCCGCGCTGCGCTGGGCACTCTGTGAGGCCAGGTACAGACACGCCATCGTCGAGGTCGTCACTGCGTATGCCTCCAACCGGGTGCCGGTCGCCCCCGATGTCAACTACGTGCCGTTCGACTTGGGCGATCTGAGGGGTGAGGTGGAACGTATGCAGGACCAGGTCGTCACCGAGGTGCTCGACGAGATGGGTCCGATCGAGGTCGAGGTTCGCCGCACGCTCGTCGAGGGCCGTCCCGCCGACGCGCTCATCCGGGCGGCCGAAGACGCCGACATGTTGGTCGTCGGCTCGCGGGGGAGGGGCGGGTTCCGTGGGTTGCTGCTCGGGTCGGTCAGTCAACAGATCGCCCATCACGGCGCATGCCCAGTGGTCATCGTTCGCCCC
>JAOTZB010000362.1 GCA_029861625.1 Acidimicrobiia bacterium | reverse complement strand
TACGCGATGTCATCAGGAGTGCAGGTCGGGTCGTCGATGGGGCCGTCATAGTCGGTGTCGGTGGTGCCGATGTACGCCTGGTTGCCCCACGGCACGATGAACACCGATCGCTTGTCGGACCGAACAGGCAGGATCGCGGCGATGTCGTTGCCGATGTGGCGCCAGGGCACGGTCACGTGTACACCCTTCGCCGGCCGCAATGTGGGGTGGGCGCCCGGTTCGTCGAAGGCGCGCAGGTCGTCGGCCCACACGCCGGTCGCGTTCACGATGACCCGGGCCGCGATGTCGAACTCGTCGCCCTCGGCCGTGCGCACGGCCACGCATCGCTCGCCCCTGCGGTCACCGATGGCCGTCACGGCCACTCGGTTCGCGACCGTGGCGCCGTAGTCGACTGCGGCGGTGCGAGCGATCGCGAGCGTGAGTCGGGCGTCGTCGGCCGCGCAGTCGTAGTAGATGTAGCCGGCGGCGACGCGGTCGGGCGGCAGAATCGGCAGGTGCTTCACGGTCTCCTCGGCCGAGATCCGCCTGTGCACCTTGCCGATGCGGCCACCTCCCGTGAGGTCGTACATCCACATCGCCGAGCCGAGCGCCCTGGCGATCTTGCGGTTGAAGATCCCGTCACGGGTCAGCACCGGCAAGAGGAACGGCAGCTCGCGCACGAGGTGGGGGGCGTTCTCGAGGAGGCGCTGGCGCTCGGCGAGGGCCTCGTAGACCAGCCGAACATCACCCTGCTGGAGGTAACGAAGGCCGCCGTGAACCATCTTCGAGGATTTCGACGAGGTGCCCGAGGCGAAGTCGTCGCGTTCGACGAGCGCCGTGCGAAGGCCCCGTGATGCGGCGTCGAGCGCAGCTCCGGCCCCGGTGATGCCGCCACCGACGATGACCACGTCGAACTGGCGCGAACGCAGTGTGTCGAGCGCAACCCGACGGTCGAAGGAACCAAGTGCCACGGGCGGAGCGTAGTGCGGCGAAGTTCTCTCCCTTTTCATCAACAATCGTTGTTGATGACAGGTAGAGTCCGGAACGTGATGTCGAACGACGACTTGCGCGGCTGCCTGCGGGCCGGCGGACGCCGGGTGACCCCGCAACGGGCGGTCATCGCCGACGCGATCTGTGAGGCCCCGGGTCACGCCACGGCCGAGATGGTCTACTCCATCGCGGCCGAGCACCTGCCAGGACTCTCGCTCAAGACCGTCTACCAGACCCTGCACGAGCTGGTGACGCTCGGCGCGCTCGTCCGGCTCGACGTGGGCACCGGGTCGGCCCGTTTCGATCTCCGCACCGATGCGCACCATCACGTGGTCTGCGATCGGTGCGGCCTGGTCGACGACGTGATGCTCGACATCACCGCCCTCCGGCTCCCGGCCGACATGGCCGAGCGCTTCGAGGTCGACAGAACCGATGTGGTGGTGCGAGGGCGGTGCACCCACCATGGAGATGGAAGTGTCAACCCGGCCTGACAACGGGCCACAAGGAGAAAGACCAGCGCATGGCTGAACTCAAGGGATCACAGACAGAATCGAACCTCAAGGAGGCGTTCGCCGGCGAGAGCCAGGCCAACCGGCGGTACCTCTACTTCGCGCAGAAGGCCGACGTCGAGGGCTACCCCGACGCCGCGGCACTGTTCCGCTCGGTCGCGGAAGGCGAGACCGGGCACGCATTCGGACACTTCGACTTCCTCGCCGAGGTCGGCGACCCCGCCACCGGAGAAGCCGTCGGTCCCACCGAGGACAACCTCAGGTCGGCGATCGCCGGCGAGACCTACGAGTACACCGAGATGTACCCGGGCTTCGCCAAGACCGCCCGCGACGAAGGCTTCGAAGAGATCGCGGAATGGCTCGAGACGCTCGCTCGTGCCGAGAAGAGCCACGCCGGACGCTTCGGCCAGGGCCTCGAGTCGCTGTCGTAGGCGCAGCACAGCACGACGCTGGATGATCGGCGCCCGGACCGGCGGGTCCGGGCGCCGCATCTGCCCAGCCGTGGACCCGCCGACCGTTGCCGCCCCCGGGGAGCACTCGTGACCACCACCTACGACCCGTTCCACCCGAAGTACTTCGACGAGGCCGATCTGCGCGAGGAGCTCGATCGGGTCTACGACCTGTGCCACGGCTGTCGCCTGTGCTTCAAGTTCTGCACGTCGTTTCCGACGCTGTTCGCCTTCATCGACGACATCGACGACCAGGACTCGTCGAAGATGACCGCCGCGCAACAGGATCAGGTCGTCGACGAGTGCTTCCAGTGCAAGCTCTGCTATGTGAACTGCCCGTACATCCCGGGCCAGCACGAGTGGGAGCTCGACTTCCCTCGGCTGATGATGCGGGCCGAACAGACGTTTCGGACCACCTCGAAGGCCTCGGTCAGGTCGAGGCTCACCGACCTCGCGTTGGGCTCCACCGACCGCGTCGGCACCCTCAACTCCGCGCTGGCGCCGGTCGTCAACAAGGCGCTGGCCCGCCCTGGCTCGGCCCCGAGGAAGCTCATCGAGAGCACCGTCGGCATCTCGAGCCAGCGGGTCCTCGCGCCCTACGCCAAACAGCGGTTCACCACCTGGTTCAAGAAACGGGCGGCGGCGGGCCGAGCCACGCTCGGTCGCGACCAACAGGCCCGAGCCGTGCTGTTCCCGACCTGTCTCGTCGAGTACCAGGCCACGGGCATCGGCCACGATGCCGTCAAGGTGTACGAGCGCAACGGGGTGCAGTGCGACCTCCCCGACGGTGAGGTCTGCTGCGGTGCACCGTTCCTGCACCAGGGCGACCTGAAGCGGTTCCGCCGGCTCGCGGAGAAGAACATCGACGTGTTGTCGGCCGCAATTCGCGACGCCGAGGCCGACGGCGAGGTGGCGCTGGTCGCGGTCTGTCAACCCACCTGCGGGTATGTGCTGAAACACGACTACGTCGACTACGTCGGGGGCCCCGATGCCGAGCTCGTTGCCGAGCGCACCCGCGACGTCGCCGAGCTCCTCATGGAGCTGCACAGAGGCGACGACACCGAGCTCGACACCGACTTCGGCGGCGACGTCCCCGCCACGACCACCTATCACGCGCCGTGCCACCTCCGAGCGCAGAACATCGGACTGAAGAGCCGCGACCTGCTCAAGCTCACCGGCACCAAGATCTCCCTCGTCGCCGAATGCTCGGCGATCGACGGCACGTGGGGGCTCCGAGCCGAGAACCTCTCGCTGTCCCGGAAGGTCGCGAAGAAGATGGCGACCGCGATCGACAAGGCCGACAGCGAGGCTGTTGCCGGTGACTGCACCCTTGCCAACGGCGGAATCGTGCTCGAGACCGGCCGGACACCCCAGCATCCCATCCAGCAGGTGGCGAGGGCCTACGGCATCGCCGAAGAGCCCTCCTGACCCCGAGATCCGACGAAAGGGCCACGCTCGTGACGAAGCTCACACTCGACGACATCGTCGACCTCCGTGCCTACGAGCGCGAACGGCACGAGTTCCGGTCGCACATCATCGACCTCAAGAAACGACGCCGCATCGGCGTCGGTCCGATCGTCACCTTCCTGTTCGAGAACCGCGACACGATCCGATTCCAGATCCAGGAGATGGCACGTGCCGAAAAGATCATCTCCGACGAGGGCATCGAGACCGAGCTCGCCGTCTACAACCCGCTGATCCCCGATCCGGGGCAGCTCTCGGCGACGATG
>JAOTZB010000361.1 GCA_029861625.1 Acidimicrobiia bacterium | reverse complement strand
CGATGGCGAAGTCGAGCGCGACCGCCGGCCACAATCGGACGGTTCGGACCGTGGCCCCGATGGTCGCGAGGCCCGAAGGGATCCGCGCTAGCTGTGAGAGAACCATCGCCGCGACGACCCATGCCCACTGAGCGGTGGACAGGCTGTCCCACAGCGTGCTCAGCCCCACCTCGCTGATGGCCGAGACGAGCACCCAGGCGGCGACGAGCATCAGAACGACCTGGATCACCGAGCCCCAGGTCACGCGACGCAGCTTGACCAGCTCGGGTTCTTCGACACCGCCGGCTTCGGCAGCTTGGGCTCGGAGCTCGTCGAGATCGATCTCGTTGGCCTTGATGGCGTCGCGCAGGGTCGGGCTCATGACGGGTCGTTGGAGGTAGGGCACGGCCTGGCCGAGCACTTCGGGCCCGACCGTCGAAGCGGCCGAAGCGATAGCTCCATGGCCGTCGGAGATGGTCGCGGTCAGGACCAGAGCCTGGGCGTTGTCCGCCTCGAGGTGATCGGGTTCGGCGCCGACCGACGCGGCCGAGAAGTTCGTGAGGCTGCACTTGCCCGTCGAGTCGACCACGACCGCGTGGTGATCGATCCGGCCATGCGCGATCGAGGCGCGGTGGAGGTCCTGCAGATCCGACCACAGGTCTTCGGCCAGCCCAGCCGGGGGCTCGGCGCTGGACTCGTGCAGTGACTCACCGTGTCGTTCGACGACGAGGACGGCATCGCCGAGGTCGGTTTCGACGACGGTCACCACCCCCGAGACCGATGCCCCACTCCGTTCGGCGAACAAGGTGACGAAGGCCTCGTGCTCGACCTGCTTGAGGCGTCCGGTGGTGAAGGTCGGCCCGGAGTCGCGGTAGGCGAAGAAGCGGAAGAGGCTGCTGAAGAACTGACCCTGCCACGCGTCACGCCCGTGAACCTGCACCGAGAGCCGGCGACCCTCATCATCGATCGCCGGCATTCGCGCGACGCCACCGGAGAACGTTGCCGGGCCGTCCCATTCGACGTGCATCCCGACCCGTTCGAGTGCGAGCGTCACGAGCTCGGTGTTGGGTCGCCATCCCGGTGATCCGAACACGAGGTGGATCAACGCCGCGACGGCCAAGCCGATGGCGAAGCCGCCGATGGCGCCGCCGGGCAGGGTGATCTCGAGTGCGATGACACCGATGGCCGCGACGGCGAGGAGGGAACGGCTCAGGAACCGGAACGGTCGGGTCAGCACCGGCGACGCCGTCGTTGCCATGGCCGTGACCAGTGCAAGTCGAACGGCCGGGTAGATCGGCGGCCCGTCGTCGTCCCACAGCGTTTCGGGGAGGTCGGGCCAGTCCGAGAGCGCCAGGCGCCCGACCAAGCTGGCCGCGCCCAGCGCCACGACCGCGGCCAGGATCAGTTGGAGGAAGAGGCGGAAGCGACGGGTGAGCAGCGCCCCGCCCACCAGCACGACGCACCAGACCATGACGAGGTCGACGGAGACCTGCCACAGCGGGTCGAAGAACGACGGGATGCCTTGGAACGCATCGCCGAACCGCACGTCGAGTTGAGATGCCGGATCGGCGCGCCACACGGTCCATCCCAACAGGCCGGCTGCGAGCGCCAAGAGCACTGCGTCGGTGGCTCGGCGCTCGGGGGCGGCCGACTCCGACGCCGCGAATGCACTCCATCCGCTCCAACGGCTGGCCGATACCGGGGCGTCCGCCACAACCTGGTCCACCGAGTCTCCCCCTCCGATTGCGCTCGGGATCGCATCCTACGGGATCCGCCCGACTCGGTCGCGGAGCTGAGTCGCCGGAGCCGGGAGGGGAGATCCCCACCATCGACAGCCGGCGCGACGCGACGCGGTACGCTCGTGGCTCGCCGGAGCCGGGAGGTGACACCGGGCATGATCGGACGTCGGACGTCAACGTTCGTGGTCACCGTCCTGCTCGCCGCCCTCGTGGCCGGACCGCTTGCGATGCCGGCCGCGGCCCAGGATTCGGGCGACGAAACCCCCGACGCGGCCCAGATGCTGGCCGAGCGCTACGCGCCGGTAATGATGCTGAAGGCGCAGGAGTTTCCCTGCGACACCAAGGGCGAGATGTACGCCCCGACGTCGGTGGACATCGTGCTCGACAATCCCGAGATCCTGTTGCGGCAGGTGAGCATCGACGATCCCCCGGCGCTGCGAGGGCCGACCGCGGCGGACCTGTTCGGGCTGGGCGAGGGCTTCTTCCTCGATTTCCCCGGTGATGCCGTCGATCCCGGCTGCCT
Organism: Acidimicrobiia bacterium; assembly: GCA_029861625.1. Classification (GTDB taxonomy): domain Bacteria; phylum Actinomycetota; class Acidimicrobiia; order Acidimicrobiales; family JAHEJN01; genus JAOTZB01. The sequence goes on along the minus strand of JAOTZB010000361.1, from coordinate 1,417 downwards.
GTACGAGAAGGATTTCGACAAGTACAGCGGTGGGCAGCCGGCGCTCGTGTACGCCCATATCGCCCGTCAGGACGACCAGCCGGGGGTGCTCGCGCTCCAGTATTGGTTCTACTGGTACTTCAACGAGTTCAACAATCTGCACGAGAGCGACTGGGAGGGGATTCAGCTCCTGTTCGAGGCCTCGACGGTCGAAGAGGCGCTGACATCCGAGCCGATCGAGGTGGCCTACGCGCAACACGAGGGCGGGGAGGTGGCGGACTGGGACGACGCCAAGCTCGAGCGCGACGGGCTGCACCCGGTCGTCTACTCGTCGAGAGGTTCACACGCCAGCTACTTCAGGTCGGCGCTCTACCTCGGGCGCCGCGGCAACCAGGGATTCGGCTGCGACAACACCGACGGTCCGTCGAAACGACTCGATCCCGACGTCGTCGTGCTTCCCGACGCCGTGACCGACCCCGGTGATCCGCTCGCGTGGTTGGCGTACGGTGGGCGCTGGGGCGAACGCCGGCCGGGCAGCTTCAACGGTCCCACCGGGCCGTTGGACAAGGAGCGCTGGACCGAACCCGTCGACTGGCAGAACGGGCTTCGGTCATCGAGTGTTGTCATCCCCACGGGTGATTCGCAGGCGAGCTCCACGATCTCGTTCTTCTGCAGCGCGGTGACGTGGGGATCCGGAGTCATGATCAAGTTCACCCAGAGCCCGGCGAGGATCCTCCTCACGCTGGGGCTCCTCTTCGTGGCCGGCTCGTGGGTGGTCCACCGCACCGACTGGTCCACGGTGCCGGCGCTGCCGATTCGGCGCCGTCGCCGTGCCGGTCAGATCATCCGGGCCGCGGCGAAGTCCTACCGTCGCTCGCTGCGAGCGCTCGTCACCTTCGGCGCGATCTATGTCCCGACCGCAGTCGTCGTCGCGTTCGTCGGCGCTCTCGTGGCGGTTGCGCCCTTCGTGGGCAGCCTGCGTGATCTCGCCGGCGCATCGAGTGGCACGAGCCTGATGCTGGGGATCTTCGCCGGTAGCGCCGCCAGCGCCGCGGCCTATGTTGCGGTCAACGCCATGGTCGCGGTGTTCGCCGACAACCTCGACACCGAGCAACCGATCTCGGCCCGCGACGCGGCTCGTCTCGCCTGGGCCCGTCGCGGCCATCTGGCGTCGGGTTTCGTTCGCGCGTACGCGATCGTGCTCGTGTTGTCGGTGAGCGTGGTCGGCATTCCCTGGGGTATTCGCCAGATGGTTCGTTATCAGTTCCTCGCCCAGGCGATCATGCTCGACGGGTGCGACGGCAAGCAAGGGCTTCGTCGCAGCTCCGAGCTGGTCGAAGGACGCTGGTGGCACACCGCGGTCGTGGTCGGTGCCTTCAACGCCTTCGTCGCCGGCTCGGGCTTGGTGTTCGGGCTGACGCTCCTGCTGGTTCTGCCG